>JABZGY010000010.1:0-38688 GCA_015259155.1 Atopobium sp.
CCCTTGTCTTACAACAATTTGCTTGATACTGATGCAGCCTGGGCTGCTGTTCGTGAGTTTGATGACCCATCAGCCATTATTTTGAAACACCAGAATCCTTGCGGATCTGCTACGGCGGAAAATGTTGTTGAGGCATACGATCGAGCATTTGCTTGCGATCCAATCTCTGCGTTTGGTGGAATTATTGCAGTTAATAGAGAGGTTCCTCTGGAGTTTGTTGAGCACTTTGCAGACATCAATAAGCAGTTTGTTGAGGTTCTTATTGCACCAAGCTTTACAGAAGAGGCTCTTGAGCGCCTGTCAAAGAGAACAAATCTTCGCGTATTGGCTACGGGCGGAATCGATAGAAGCCGCGAGCTTGAGATGAGAACTGTTGACGGAGGTCTTTTAGTACAAGACCTTGACCATGCAGACGAGGCTGCAGATAGCTTTGAGGTTGTTACTAAGCGCCAACCAACTCCAGAAGAGCTGAGCGATTTGGTATTTGCTTGGAAAGTTTGCAAGACCGTTAAGTCAAATGCAATTTTGGTTGCAAAAGATCAGGCTGGAATTGGTATGGGACCAGGTCAGCCTAATCGTGTTGACGCCGCTCTTCTCGCGTGTGAGCGTGCAGAGGCAGCTTGTGAGCGCATGGGAATTGATTCAAAGAATCTTGTGGCAGCATCTGATGCCTTCTTCCCATTCCGAGATAACGTTGACACACTAGCAGCTCATGGCGTAACGGCTATCATTCAGCCTGGCGGATCTGTCAGAGATGATGAATCTATTGCTGCTTGCGATGAATACGGCATTGCAATGGTGTTTACAGGTAAGCGTCACTTTAGGCACTAATCTGCTAATTCGGGACTAGCAGTTCATTTTAAAAAAGTTGGGGGAGGACACTGTGGACCAGGAAGAGTTAGAAGCAGCTCAGAAGTTTGAGCTTGATAATCCAGAACTTGTTTGTCGTTGGAGATTATCTGGAGGTGTCCTCCCTCTTGATAACAGGCACTTACGTGCGCTGAGCAAGCGAGTTGTTGCGCAAAAAGAGGTTTCTCCGCACTTGATTGCTTGGGCTAAGCAGCATATTGAGGGAACGCTTAAAGAAGGGTCACAAGAGTTTCCAGATGGCGTTCTTATGATTTTGCTTGAGAGCAATGGACAGGCTGCTATGACTGTTGGACCTTACCAGTCTTTGGAAGAGCGTTCTGTTCTGTCTCTTGCGGGACGCGCAAGAATTTCACAGCGAGAAGAGCAGCAAACTCATTGTGCACCAGAGGTACTTTGGCTGGTAAAAGACGGAAAGCTTATTGCGGGTGTCTCGGAAGAAAGCGTTCGATCAGGAGTCACAAGTTTAGTGTTAGACCTGGCACAGACTCTTCATGAGCCAACAGAGTTTAATCCAGACGTTATTGCCCAGGTATTTGATGGAACCGCCGAATTTGATGAAGCTTTTCTTACTTCAGATGAACATGGAATCGTATGTGCTTCTGATGCTCAAGGCGAGATAGGAGAGCGTTTCTTATTTGGTTACAAGAAACTTTGCGAGATCAAAGCGGCCAAGTAATCAGATAAGTGCGATATTTAAGGCTCATCCAGCAAAGGGTGCGCAACGCACGATGAAGCTGTCGCACGTTGAGCGCCTACGTAAAAATCTGTCTGTTTTTCAGACAGATGGCTTCTTGTGTACTTGAATATTTTGTCGATTTACAAAAAACTTGCACTTTAGTGTTATGTTTATTTTGTAATTCCGCAGGTAGAAATTCCTACCTGAAAATAGGTATTTGTCAGCTTGTATTTCTGATTTGTTTCATTGTTTTTTTGCGCAATAATAAAAGCATTATGCGACCGCTGCCGGCCGAACTATGAAACATGTTTCCGTAGTCACCCAGGGTCTACAGCTTTATTTTGGATCGCACAGACGCATACTGTGAGAAATCACAGATTAGGCAAGGAGAGGAAATGGCAAGAAAGTTTAAGTCCATGGATGGTAACAACGCCGCGGCTTACGTGTCGTATGCGTTTACCGAGGTAGCGGGCATTTACCCAATTACCCCATCAAGTCCAATGGCAGACTATGTTGACCAGTGGTCCGCCCAGGGTGTAAAGAACATCTTTGGTACAACCGTCAAGGTTGTCGAGATGCAGTCCGAAGCTGGCGCAGCTGGTGCTGTTCACGGTTCTCTTGGTTCAGGTGCTCTGACCACTACTTACACCGCTTCTCAGGGCCTCTTGCTCATGCTTCCAAACATGTACAAGATTGCCGGCGAGCAGCTCCCTGGTGTTTTCCACGTCAGCGCACGTACCGTTGCAACCCATGCACTGAACATCTTTGGCGATCACTCTGACGTTATGTCCGCTCGCCAGACTGGCTTTGCACTTCTCGCAGAAGGCAACGTCCAGGAGGTTATGGATCTGGCTCCTGTTGCTCACCTCGCAGCAATCAAGGGCAAGGTTCCATTTGTTAACTTCTTCGACGGCTTCCGTACTTCTCACGAGATTCAGAAGGTTGCTGTTTGGGATTATGCTGATCTGGCTGAGATGTGTGATATGGACGCTGTCCAGGCATTCCGCGATCATGCACTGAACCCAGAGCATCCATCAAGCCGTGGTTCCCACGAGAACGGCGATATCTTCTTCCAGCACCGCGAGGCGTGCAACGAGGTTTATAACCAGCTGCCAGCAGTTGTTGAAGACTACATGAACCAGATCAACGCTAAGCTTGGTACTGACTACGGTCTGTTCAATTACTACGGTGCAGAAGACGCTGACCGCGTTGTTATCTGCATGGGTTCCTTCTGCGATACCCTCGAAGAGGTTATCGATTACCTGAACGCTCATGGCGAGAAGGTCGGTCTGGTTAAGGTCCGCCTCTATCGTCCATTCTCTGTAAAGCACTTTGTTGACGTTCTTCCTGAGTCCGTCAAGAAGATTGCTGTTCTCGACCGCACCAAGGAGCCAGGTTCCGTTGGTGAGCCTCTCTACGAAGACGTTGTTTCTTCCCTCTATGAGGCTGGTCGTACAGGTATTAAGGTTGTTGGTGGTCGTTACGGCCTTGGTTCTAAGGACACCCCACCATCATCTGCATTCGCAATCTTTGAGGAGCTCAAGAAGGATGCTCCTCAGCGTGAGTTCACCATTGGTATTGTCGATGACGTTACCAACCTGTCTCTCCCAGAGGATCCTGAGGCTCCTAACACTGCAGCTGAGGGCACCATTGAGTGCAAGTTCTGGGGTATCGGCGGCGACGGTACCGTTGGCGCTAACAAGAACTCCATCAAGATTATTGGTGACCACACCGATAAATATGTTCAGGCATACTTCCAGTATGACTCCAAGAAGACCGGCGGTATCACCATCAGCCACCTGCGCTTCGGTGATCACAAGATCCGTTCTCCTTACTATGTCACTAAGGCAGACTTTGTTGCATGCCACGTTCCTGCATACATCATCAAGGGCTACAAGATGGTCCGCGACGTCAAGCCTGGCGGTACCTTCCTGGTCAACTGCCAGTGGGATGCAGAGGAGTTTGCACACCACCTGCCAGCAGAGGCAAAGCGCTACATTGCTAAGAACAACATCAACGTTTATCTGATCAATGCAATTGACCTTGCCAAGGAAATTGGTATGGGCAAGCGCACCAACACCATTCTTCAGTCTGCATTCTTTGCTCTTGCAAAGGTTCTCCCAGAGGCAGACGCACTTCAGTACATGAAGGACGCTGCAACTCATTCTTACCTGAAGAAGGGCCAGAACGTCGTCGATATGAACCACAAGGCAATCGACGCTGGTGCTACTGCATTTACTAAGATTGAGATTCCTGCTGATTGGGCTACTGCAGAGGATGCTCCAAGCACAATCACCCTTGAGGGCCGTGAGGCTCTGCTCAAGCAGGTTCGCGACATCATGACTCCAGTCTCTCGTATGGAGGGTGACGCACTTCCTGTTTCCGCATTTAAGAACCACGTTGATGGCCAGTTTGAGCTTGGCGCTGCTGCTTATGAGAAGCGTGGCATTGCTGTTGTTGTTCCTGAGTGGAACGTCGAGAAGTGCATCCAGTGTAACCAGTGCGCTTATGTCTGCCCACACGCAGTCATTCGCCCATTCGTCCTTACCGACGAAGAGGTTGCTGCTGCACCAGCACAGTCTCAGTTCAAGGATGCTGTTGGTCCTAAGGCTAAGGGCTACAAGTTTGAGATTGCTATTTCTCAGCTCGACTGCACCGGTTGCTCCAACTGCGTCTACATTTGCCCTGCAGATGCTCTGACCATGAAGCCCATCGAGGAGCAGGAGTCCAAGCAGGAGATCTTTGACTACGCAGTCAACCACGTCTCCGAGAAGACCGAGCTTGTCGCTAACAACGTCAAGGCATCTCAGTTCAAGAAGCCTCTTCTTGAGTTCTCCGGTTCCTGCGCAGGCTGCGCTGAGACCAGCTACGGCCGCCTGGTCACTCAGCTCTTTGGCGATCGTATGTTCATCTCCAACGCAACTGGTTGCTCCTCAATTTGGGGTAACCCAGCTTCCTGCTCACCATTTACTACCGATGCAAATGGTCACGGTCCAGCATGGAATAACTCCCTCTTCGAGGACAACGCAGAGCACGGTATGGGTCTGATGCTTGGTCACCAGGCACAGCAGAAGCGTCTTCTGGAGCTTGCTCAGCAGCTTGTCGACGAGGATGGCGCATCTCAGGACCTCAAGGATGCTGCTAAGGCATGGATTGAGTCCGTCAACGACGCAGCTCTCTCCAAGGAAGCTTCTAAGACCTTCGTAGTTGAGCTTGAGAAGTCTGATCTTCCAGCAGCTAAGGAAATCCTTGCTAACAAGAGCTTCCTCACCAAGAAGTCCTTCTGGATCTTCGGTGGCGACGGTTGGGCATACGACATCGGCTTCGGTGGCCTTGACCACGTTCTTGCTTCCGGCGAGGACATCAACGTCTTTGTCTTCGACACTGAGGTTTACTCCAACACCGGTGGTCAGTCCTCTAAGGCTTCCCGTCTTGGCCAGGTTGCACAGTTTGCTGCAGCAGGTAAGGACATCAAGCAGAAGAACCTTGCTGAGATCGCTATGACCTATGGTTACGTCTATGTTGCTCAGGTCTCCATGGGCGCAAACCTCCAGCAGACTCTCAAGGCAATTGCTGAGGCAGAGGCTTATCCAGGACCATCCCTCATCATCGGTTACTCCCCATGTGAGATGCACTCCATCAAGGGTGGCATGGCTCACGCACAGGAGGAGATGAAGAAGGCAGTCGAGACTGGCTACTGGAACCTCTATCGCTTCAACCCATCTGCACCAGCAGGTAAGAAGTTCACGCTTGACTCCAAGGCACCTAAGGGTGGCTACCAGGAGTTCCTGATGAACGAGGCTCGTTACAGCCGACTCACCCGCGAGTTCCCAGAGCACGCAGAGAAGCTCTTCAAGGAGAACGAGGAAGCCGCAATGGCTCGCTACGATCACCTTGTCCGCCTCTCCGAGCTTTACGCTGCAGAGAAGAAGGAGCAGCCTGAGGAGTAAGGTAACTTACTTTCACGTAGCTTCAGCCGAGCCAGGACATCCTGGCTCGGCTTTTTTATGCGACATTTTTGGCGAGAAGCCCTGTGTTCTTCAAGCCCTTCTCGCGAGGTGATAAACTAGAGAGACTTTGCTCACGATGGGAGTTACTGTGGCACAAAAAAAGAGCAGACTTTTTCCTGTAGCTTTTCTCGCTGCTAAAGCAACACTTGCAGCACTTAAATTGACTAACCATGAGGGCGGAACGCTGCCAGGCTTTATCGCTGAAGGCATTGATCCTGCATTTTTGGGAGACATTGCTAAGCCAGAGCAGATTGTCTTTATTACCGGCACAAACGGCAAGACAACCACCAATAACCTGCTCAACGATCTTCTCGCCGATAATGGCTACCAGACCGTTACCAACCGCGTTGGCGGCAATATTTCCAGCGGCTTTGCAAGCTCGTTTGCAAAGAACGCCACGTGGAAGGGTACGTCAAAGACTAAGCTTGCAGTTATGGAGTTTGACGAGCTCTCTGGACCTCGCATTTTCCCGTATCTGCAACCTGATATTTTGTCTGTTACCAATTTGTTCCGCGATACGTTCTCTCGTAGTGCAACGCCAGACTACGTGTTTGACGTTATGGATAAGGGTATTCCTGCTTCAACTCATCTGATTTTGAACGCAGACGACATGATTAGCTGCAGACTTGCTCCTCAGTGCACACATCGTACGTATTACTCCATTGCAAGGCTGGCAGAAGACACCGCAGAGCCAGTAGGCATTGTTTCGGACCTTACCGCCTGCCCCAAATGCGGTGGCAAGCTCAAGTGGGATTATGCACACCTTAGGCATCTTGGCCACGCAACCTGTGAGGAGTGCGGCTATACCAACCCAACTCCTGATTATGAGGTCATTTCAGTAGAGCCGGAGACTGGCAAGTTTGTGGTCAAGGAGCACTGCCACGAGGGTGCACCAACATACGAGTACAAGCTCAACAGCTACTCTATCGTCAACCTCTATAACTTGTTTGTGGCCATTGTAACCGCGCGTGAGATGGGTCTTGCGCCTGCAACTATCGCAGCATCTTTGCAACGCGTTAACATTGCTTCCTCCAGGTATAACGAGATTGACTACAACGGTCGTCGTCTTATTAGCATGGCTTCTAAGGGCGAGAATGACACGGCAACCTCAGTCACCATCGATATCCTTCGCAAACAGCCAGGTGACAAAGCAATTATCATCATGATTGCTGATGCGTACATGGCAAAAGCAAAAGACCAGACAGAGTATATTGGCTGGTACTACCAGACTGACTTTGAGTTCCTGCAAGATCCAAGCGTTAAGCAGGTCATTATTTACGGCGACACTTCACTTGATCTGCAGCTTAGACTCAGACTTGCCGGTATTGATCCAGCTAAAACTTTTGTGGCAAGCTCTCCTGAAGAGACCGCTGACCTGGTTGACCTTAACGCTTGTCAGCACGTTTTCTATGCACACGGCCTCTATAACGGTGGCATTGCTGACATCAGCAGAAACCGTATCATTGAGCGCTTGAAACAGATGGAGGCCTCCCATGAGTAATCCAGCAACTAAGATTGAGATTCTTTACCCAGAGTACGGTAATCAGGGTGGAGACAACGGAAATGCTCTCTACCTGGAGGCCTGCCTTCCAAAAGAGAACTTTGTGTACACCTCTCACGCCGCAACACCTTACTTTGTGGAGCATACGCCATCGGCAATCATCATGGGTGGCATGACAGAAGCCCAGCAAGAGCTTATTATTTCTCGCCTTATGCCTTACAAGGACAGGCTTGCAGAGCTGGCTGATCAGGGCGTTCCTATGCTGTTTGCGGGCAACGCTTCAGAGCTTTTTGGCGAGAAAATCGTTAATCCTGACGGCTCTGAAATTGAGGCTCTGGGCCTCTTCAAGTTTACGACCACTCGTTATATGCCCCAGCGCTTCCACGATGTTCAGGTGGGTGAGTTTGATCCCGGCAATGGCAAAGAGCCTTTTGTTGTCGTTGGCTTTAAGATGCAGTTCACACTCACCGAGGGAGATAACTCTAACTGCTACTTCCTTAAAAATAAGGTGGGTTTTGGCATCAATAAAGAAAGCAAGCTGGAAGGTTTTCGTCGTAAGAATGCTATTGCAACCTGGTTGATCGGTCCTCTGCTTCCTTTGAATCCTTATCTCACGCGTTGGATTTTGGATATGGCGGGCGAGGAAGACACTCCTCTTGCCTTTGAGGAAGAGGCTGTTGCCGCATATCAAAAGCATGCTCGTGAGATGGTCTATCCAGGAATGCACCTGCATTACTAATTGTATGTCTGCGCTGCTCATTTGCTCATATATACATTTCGTCGTATCATGAACTAAATTTTTAGAGTTAACAAGGGGATTGTTTTGCCACAGGTTTCTTCAGCTTATGCAACAAAACAGCGCGCTCAGCGCCTTGCACGTATTGGTATTATTGCTGCCCTTTATGCAGCACTTACGCTTGCAGCTCTTCTTTTCTTGGGCGGTCTTGCTTGGGGTCCTGTGCAGTTCCGCATTTCTGAGGCGGTTGTGGTTATTGCACTCTTTACCGCTGACGCAATCCCAGGACTGACGCTTGGCTGCGTTATTGCCAACCTTGCAAATATGGTCATTTCTGGCACAGGAGCTTTGGGATTGTTAGACGTAGTCTTTGGTTCTCTGGCAACTGCTCTTGGTGCATGGTTTACCTGGAAGAACAGGAAGAACGTACCACTTGCGCTTCTGGGACCAGTGCTTGCAAATGCCGTTATTGTGTCTGCATATCTTCCCATTTTGCTTCAAGGATTGGGATTCTACACAATTCCATTTACCACCATTGAACTTGATGGATCGTATCCTCTTATGTTCTTGTTTGGTTTTATCACCACAGGACTCGGAGAGGCTGTTGTTCTCTATGTACTCGGAGCTCCTTTGGCTCGTGCGCTTAAGCATTCGCCTTTGCCACAGCAGCTTGCTTCTGAGGATTCTGCTACAGATTCAGTCGAGAACTAGACAGCCATGCAAAGACTTGCTCAGTACATACATAGATCAACCAAGATAGTCCTGATTATTCTTGCCTGTGTATTGCTGGGCTTGCTTTCTTGGAGCGTCATGGCAGACAACCTGTTTGCCGCTCTTGTTGCAGGCGGAGGACTTGCCACGGTCATTGTTCTTGGTGGCACTACCCAGCCTGGTAACGAGCACGCCAGGTCTCAAGCAACAGAGCGAACACTTGAGGTTGCCTCTAAGACGCTCAAGACCTTACGCGGAGGCTTGTCGCAAGAAACAGCGCCAACTATCTGCACACTATTGCTTCCAGAAACTTCTGCAGCCGCTATTTCCATCACGGATACAGAATATGTATTGGGCTTTGAGGGAGACATTGCAACTTCGCATATGCCTGGTTCAAAAGTGGTTGGCCCTGCAACTGAGGTTCTGGAAAGCGGCCGCATGGAGACGTTTGTCTCGGTAGATAGTCGTCAGCAGGTACTACAAAGGCGCGGAGGCTTTGGCAATGGCGGCAGCTCCTTTGGCATCATTGTTCCGTTGATTGTTCAGGACCGCACGGTTGGTACTATCAAGCTCTACTATCGTCGTGGCATTGAAATTGATCGTACGCAGTTGGCAATTGCAGAGGGACTGGGCGAGCTTCTCTCCACACAGCTTTCCTCGTATGAGCTTGATCGCCAGGCAGAGTTAACTGCTCGGGCCGAGGTCAAAGCCTTGCAGGCACAGATTAATCCACATTTCTTGTTCAACACGCTCAACACCATTGCATCTCTTACGCGTACAAACCCCAATAAGGCGCGAGACCTGCTTCGCGAGTTCTCTGTGTTTTATCGCCGTACGCTTGAGAGCTCTCAAGGTGCGCTTATTCCGCTTTCTCAGGAATTGACACAAACGCGCAGGTATTTGACAATTGAGAAGGCTCGTTTTGGAGAAGAACGTATTCAAGAGTCTGAGCATGTCGATGAGGGATGCGAAGATATTCAGGTACCGTCTTTTTTGATTCAGCCTATTGTCGAGAATGCCGTGAGGCACGCTATGAAAGATGAAGGCGCCCTCCATATTGACATCCACGTCACACGCGATGATGATGATATTCTTATATCTGTTGCTGATGATGGTCTTGGAATGGATGAAGAGACTGTTTCACGCTTACTTAATGGTCAAGGTCCTATCCCGCAGGATTCTTCGGGGAGAAATAGGGGCACGGGTATTGCCATTAAGAACGTAGCTGAGCGAGTTGAGCGCTTCTACGCCGTTGGCTCTGGCATGGAAATCATGTCTAAACCAGGGCAGGGTACGTGCGTGACACTCAAGCTTGCAGGTGCGGCACTGCAGGCAACAGCATAGTAGTATCGGTTTTTGCTTAACGCTGCGTTAGGCCGTTGGGAGATGAATGACATGCGTGCCATGATTGTTGATGACGAGGCTCCAGCCCGTTCTGAACTCAAGTTCTTGCTTGAGGAGACCGGACGTCTCGAGGAAATCATTGAGGCCACAAGTGCAAGGGATGCTGTCGAGAAACTCATGGAGTCTCGCGTTGAGGTCTTGTTCCTCGATATCTCCATGCCTAAGACAAATGGAATGCAGCTTGCAGAGGCTCTTCACAAGCTGAAGAATCCTCCCCAGATTGTGTTTGTCACCGCATATAGTGAGTATGCACTGGATGCATTTGGTGTTAACGCGGTAGATTACCTGATGAAGCCCGTTGAGACCGAGCGCCTTGAGCAGGCTCTTGATAAGGTTGAGGAGCGCCTGCGCCCTCAGTCTCCTATGGCAACCATTGAGCGAATTCCTGTCATTAAGAGCGGGAGCAAGGTTCTTGTTCCTATTGATCAGATTCGCTTTATTGAGGCAAAAGACGATTACTCCTGCATCTACACAGAAGACGATCGCTTCTTGTCTACTATTTCTCTGCAAAAACTTGAAGAGCGCCTTGCTCCACACGGATTCTTCCGCATTCATCGTAGCTTTATCGTGAATCTTGAGTATGTTGACGATGTTGAGGTTATCTCTGCTGGTATCCTACAGTTGACTATTCAGGGATTTGAGGAGCGTCACATTTCGGTTTCACGCCGTCGTGTGGTTGCACTCAAGCGAGCACTGGGACTGTAGAAGCTCAACGGGTTTCTCACCAGCAGCTTAAAAGCACGTAGGAGTTTGGTATGGCACTGGTAAGGTTTGACGTAATTTCAGATACGCATGGGTATTTGTCATCTGAGTTGCTTGAGGCTCTGCAAGGTGCCAACTACATTGTGCATGCAGGAGATATTACCTCAAACGCCGATTATCAGACACTGCAGAAGATTGCTCCCGTTAAGCTTTGCCTGGGCAATAATGACTTCTGCTACAACTATGGCCCCATGGTAAAGAAAAAGATTATTTTCTTTGCAGCTGGTCTCAAGTGGCAGGTATGTCATTATCGCGAGAGGCTTGACCTGGTCAAATGCAATATTGCTATCTGCGGTCACACGCATAAACCTTTTGTACAGCGTGACGAGTGGACCAATACACTTGTAATGAATCCTGGAAGTCCTACGTATCCTCGCGGTCGCGAGGGCGCAACTATGGGACGCATTATTGTTGATGAAGAAACGGCCCAGGTGGTCAGCGCAGAAATTATTAGTCTGTCTTCGCTTGAGGTACTTTCTTCTTGTAAATAAGCGATGGAATCATCAGCTTGGTAAAAAGCACTAGCCATACAAGGGCAAGCGAGAAACCACCAATAACGTCGGTGGCGTAGTGTACGCCCAGATAAATTCTGCTGACACCAATCATAATGATGACCGCGGAGAAAAGACCACACCAAATCCAGCGCTGTAGTTTGTCTTTCTCGTAATGCCAGACAAGCCAAATAAGCAGGCCATAAAAAGCCATCGAGAACATCGAGTGGCCCGAGGGGAAGCTATAGCCGGTTTCAACTACCAGTCTAAATCCATCGGGACGAGGACGCTGGACAATGGCCTTAAAGATAAGGTCAACAATGACAACACCGCCAAGGTTAATGGAGGCGAGCCTGCCAACACTTGGTCCTGGCGCAAACGCGGCAACCACAATAAGCATGACAATAACGGTGACAGGACTTGCAAGTCCAGAGAACCCTTCCATTATCTCAGTGAGAAGGGGAGTTCTCAGGTGGACAACAAAGAGCCTGTAGGCAAAGTGATCAATGCCGATGACGTCACCTTCAGAAACGTCAATCAGCAGAAAAATAAAAATTGCTGAAGAGACAAGCAGAATGATGGTAGAAAGGCTAGAACGTAGACGCTGTAGAAAGAGGCGCTTACGAACTCCTTTTAAAAGTCCTGTCTGTTGGGCATCAAGGCTTTTATCGGCCATTAGTTCTCCTTGTAACAAAAAGGCGGCACGCCGATAGACGTACCGCCGCTTAGTTCAATGATAAGCCAGCACAGCCGCGTGGCACACAAGAACTTACAGGTTAGCGTTGAGCTCAGAAACGAGGTCAGCCTTAGGAAGGTTGCCAACCATGGTGTGAACAGGCTCACCGTTCTTGAAGAGGATGAGGGTTGGGATAGAGACAATGCGGAAACGAGTTGCAAGATCTGCCTCGTCATCAACATTTACCTTGTAAACGTCAAGCTTGTCTGCCATCTCATTGCCAACCTCCTCGACAACTGGACCAAGAGCACGGCAAGGACCGCACCAAGATGCCCAGAAATCAACAAGAACAGGCTTGTCTGCGTTTGCAAGAACAGAATCGAACTCTGCAGTAGTAAGCTGCTGTGCCATAACGAACCTCCAGTTACACACGGCCTTTAGGCCATTTAATTTCAAGCACTAGCAAACTTATCCCCAAATTAGAAAAGTGTATACACATAACTTTGTAGACTTGCTCAAATTGTGAATTACGTGCATAGTTGGCATATAAGAAAGAGGTGCGCATGCCAAGCGAAAGATCTATGCGAAAAGAAGCCTACATGGCAAAAACAACGCATGAGTTTGGAGATTTTGCTGCTCAGGGGGTGTGTATGGCAGGCAATGCTTTTGCATCGGTTTTATTGGTAAAAGGGCAGGAAGACTTTGAAGAGGCTGAACTTTCTGCACTTAAAGCTTCTTTAGAGCATTTAGGCTATGCGCCTGAGGCATGGGCCACCTTGCTTACCACCACAAAAACAGGAGATCCTATAAATCCCCAGCTTGTCAGACAGGCGATAAGTGCTTTTAGCCCAGACACAGTGCTCATGGTAAATGACGCAGCAGTTACATCAGTGCGTGAGGCATACGCAGATGAGCTTGGTCAGCTTACAACTGACGCCGAGAAGACCTTCTCACCCCGTGTTCTTGTTCGTGTGTGTGGAATGCGCATGGTAAATCTTGATAACTTTGCCGGAGCGCTCGAGGACCCTCGTCAGAAGCAGTTACGCTGGGCTGCTATTAAACAAGTCCCACCTTTGGGAGAACCTTATTAGTAACGATTTGTCGTATTTTTTACGAAAAACGACATTGTGACGTTTCATGAGCGTTGCGAAGATTATCCTTGAGATAGTCAAAAGAAGGAGACTGGTATGGCATCACCTACAGCACCACATATTTTGCCTACTGACGCAACACAGACTAAAGCTTGGCGCGCACTTGCAGAGCATTACGCCAGCTTAAAAGATACAAAAGCTACGTTGAAGAACTGGTTTGCAGAAGACCCTCAGCGTGTCCAGAATTTTACGTTTGAGCTTGATCAGTTCTTGATTGATCTTTCTAAAAACCTTGCCACGCAAGAGACGCTTGACCTTCTGTGTGATCTTGCAGAAGAGGTCAAACTTGAAGAGCGTAGAGACGCTATGTATGCCGGCGAGCATATTAATACTACCGAGAATCGAGCGGTTCTCCACACGGCACTTCGTCGCCCTGCTTCTGAGGCCGGCACGCTTATTGTTGACGGACAAGACGTTGTCGCTGACGTTCACCAGACGCTGAACAAGATGTATGCCTTCTGTGACCGAGTTCGCTCGGGAGAGTGGAAGGGTGTTTCTGGCAAGCCTATCAAGACGGTTGTAAGCATTGGTATTGGTGGCTCTGACCTTGGTCCTGTTATGGTCTACGAGGCTCTGAAGCCTTTTGCAGACGCTGGTATTACTGCTCGCTTTGTCTCCAACATTGACCCTGTTGACCTTGGCGAGAAAACCGAGGATCTTGATCCAGAAACAACACTCTTCGTTATTGTTTCCAAGACCTTTACTACGCTTGAGACTCTTACCAATGCCCGTTGTGCTCGCACATGGCTTTTGGAAAAGCTTGCTGAGCAGGGCGTTATTGATGGCTCTGATTCTCAGAATGCAGAGGCTATTCGCAAGCATTTTGTTGCTGTCTCCACTGCACTTGATCTGGTAGAAGACTTTGGCATTGACCCAAAGAATGCCTTTGGTTTCTGGAACTGGGTTGGCGGCCGTTATTCGGTTGATTCTGCAGTTGGTCTTGTGCTGGCTATCGTTTTTGGTCCACAGCGCTTTGCAGAATTCCTCAGTGGCTTTAATACAGTTGATGAATACTTCAAGAACACTCCATTGAGGCAAAATGTTGTTGCTCTCATGGGTCTTTTAAACATTTGGTACGTTAATTTCTTTGGCGCAGCATCTCACGCCGTTCTTCCATATAGTCAGTACCTGCATAGATTCCCTGCATATCTCCAGCAGCTCACCATGGAGTCCAACGGCAAGTCTACGCGCTGGGATGGCACTGCGGTTACATCTAACACAGGTGAGATTTTCTGGGGAGAGGCTGGTACCAACGGTCAGCATGCTTTCTACCAGCTTATTCACCAGGGAACCCAGATCATCCCCGCTGACTTTATTGCGTTTGTAAATACTGCCTTTGCCACCAAAGATGCAGACCTAGACGTCCATGAACTCTTCCTCTCCAATTTCTTTGCGCAGACCAAAGCGCTTGCATTTGGTAAGACCGCTGATGAGGTCCGTGCTGAGGGAACGCCAGAGTGGATGGTTTCTGCACGCGTCTTTGAAGGAAATAGGCCAACTACTTCTATCTTTGGTAAAGAGCTTAATCCTCGTGCTATCGGTACACTTATTGCACTCTATGAACACATTACCTTTGTTGAAGGTGTTGTGTGGGGCATTGATTCCTTTGATCAGTGGGGTGTTGAGCTTGGTAAGCAGCTTGCAAAACAGATTTTCCCTGCAATTCATAACGACGAAGAGCTAGCAAAACAAGACGCTTCCACCCAGTCTCTTGTTGATTTCTACCGCAGAAACAGAACATAACACGTTACGTAACATAAAATTATTTTTTATCTCATGTTAAGAAGGTCATCTTGTATGGCCTTCTTTTTTATTTTTTAGAAATGTATTTCGAGGAGCGTTGGACGGACATTTCTTTATATAATATTTGTAATACTCCTATTTATATATTCATATATGCAAAGAATATATGCATATATAGTTTAGTTGGTAGAACACTTATTCAGCTGATTAATCAAACAATTTGAATAAAATTTAAAAAAATAATACATCAAGAATATTAAAAATTTGCGAATGCCAATAGCGCATGTATACCTTTGTGTTATAACGGCTAGGCAAGTGACACGTGGCTTGGAATGTAAGTTTTGATGCATAACAATTTACATAACAGGTTGGAAATTTTGTATTGGCGTAGTACGGCTGTTAATACAGGCGAAGTACAGCCACAGTGGTGATGTCTGGAATGGAGCAGTAATGAAGTACCTTTTGCTCGTAAGTCATGGAACGTTTGCACCAGGTCTGCATAGCGTAATGGACATGCTGATGGGACCCAGAGAAAACATCTTGAGTTACAGCATGGAAGATGGCGTGGGAGCAGTTGAATATAGAGAGAATTTGTCAAAAATTCTTGAGCCACTTACTGCTGACGACGAGGTTGTTGTTCTTGGTGACATTATCGGTGGCTCTCCACTTACTAATGCGCTTGATCTTCTCGCCAAAAAAGGCCTGCTTTCTCATACCGTGGCTTTTAGTGGTGCCAATCTTCCCATGGCAATTGGTGCTTTGATGGCAATCGATGATGGCCTAAGTGGTGAAGCTCTTGTGTCATCAGTCCTGAATGAAGGAAAAAATGGCGTTAATCAGATTGTCCTAGCCCTTGAAGACGATGACGAGGAAGACCTTTAGTAATTACTGCAAGTACGCGTAGCTGCTTGCGTAAGAAATATGTTAGGAGAAAACATGATTTCATTTGTTCGTGTTGATGACCGCATGATTCATGGTCAGACAGTCACTCGTTGGGCCCTTGAGGTTCCTTGTGACGGAATCATTGCAGTTAATGATGCGGCTGCATCAAATCCTGTCCTTAAGTCTGCTTACAAGTCAGCAGCACCTGACAAGAAAGTATTTGTTTGGACATTTGATCACTTCAAAGAGAGCGCTCAGAAGGTTCTAGACAGCGATTCTCGTTATTTTCTTATTACTAAAAACCCAGTTGACATGAAGAAAATTCTTGTTGACTTTGGTTTTAAGCCAGGAATTAACACGGTCATTATCGGTCCTGGTAATGACCGTCCTGGTGCGGTAAAGCTGGGCAACAACCAGTCCTTTACTCAAGAAGAGGGACAGGCATTTGAGGATATAACCAAAGCTGGTTATACCGTTCAATTTGCTCTTCTTAAAGAAAAGGCAATTGGTGAGTGGCCTAAATTCCGCGAGAAGTTTGACGTAAAGTAGTATTCGGAAGGCGATTTTTATGGCAATTAATGCGTTTCAAGCTGCCCTTTTGGGTTTGTTTGCATGCCTTGCGTCACTACCTGGCATGGCTGGTACTACCGTAGGTAACTATACCCTCGGTCGTCCACTTGTTGCAGGTCTTGTCGTTGGTGTCATTCTTGGCGACGTCCAGACTGGCATTATTGTTGGTGCAGCAATCCAGTTGGTCTACATTGCACTCGTAACACCTGGCGGAACTGTTTCCGCTGACGTTCGTGCAGTTTCCTACATTGGTATTCCTCTAGCAATTCTTGCAATCAAGGCTTATGGTCTTGATCCAAGCTCTGTTGAGGCTGCATCTCAGGCAGCTGCTATTGGCGCAGCTGTTGGTACTCTTGGTACCGTCTTGTTCTACGGCACCGCTACCATGAACCTTGTATGGCAGGGTATTGGCTGGCGTGCAATGGAGAGCAAAGAGTGGGGTCGTATTAAGAAGACCATTCCAATGGTTGACTTTGTATTCCCTTGGGTTTCTCACATTCTTTTCTCGTTCATTCCAACATTCTTCATTTGCATGGCTGGCGAGAGCATGGTTGGCATCATGAAGGAATACCTTCCTATGAACGGTATCCCAATGATGACCCTCTTCACCGTTGGTACCCTTCTTCCTACCGTTGGTGTTGCAATTTTGTGCAAGCAGGTTATTACTAAGCCTCTTGATTGGGTAACTTTTGCCTTTGGCTTTATCCTTGCTGGCGCACTTGGCCTGAACCTCATTGTCTCTGCAGTCGTAGCAGTCTTCTTTGCTGTTCTTAACTATCAGCTTCAGCAGGCAAAGAATGTTCGTTTGGCTGCTGCAGCATCAGGCAATGTAAGCGCAGACGATGAAGAAGAGGAGGATATTTAATCATGGCTGAAAAGAAAACCATTTCTCAGAAAGCACGCAATAAGTCTTTCTTGAGCTGGATTTACGGCAATCTTACCTGCTTCTCTCAGGAGCACATGCAGACATTTGGTTACCTTGCATCCATGCTTCCAATCGTTGACGAGCTTTACGATACTGATGACCAAAAGGTTGAGGCACTTTCTACCTATACAACCTTCTTTAATACCGAGCCACAGATTGGTTCTATGGTTGTTGGCTTGACCGCTTCTCTTGAAGAGGCTCGCGCAAACGGCGAGGCAATCGACGACGAGACCATCAATGGTCTTCGCGCTGGTCTTATGGGCCCTCTTGCTGGTCTTGGTGACTCCATTATCGTTGGTACCTTTATTCCAATTCTTCTTGGAATTGCACTTGGCCTTTCTAAGGGCGGCTCCGTTCTTGGCCCACTGTTCTATGTGGTGGTCTGGAACCTCATTATGTACTTCGGCATGAAGTTTGCTTACGATCAGGGCTATAGCCTGGGCTCTTCTGCTGTTGAGGCACTTGTTGGTCCTGAGTCCGAGGCTCTCCGTAGCTCCATTGTTATGATTGGTACTATGGTCATTGGCTCTGTTGCTGCTACATGGATTAACGTCACAACTTCTCTGAATATTGCTGGTGTTGACATTCAGACAACACTTAATGGCATCTTCCCTAAGGTATTGAACCTTCTGTTTGTATACCTTTGCTGGTGGTTGATGACTAAGAAGAAGCTCAGCCCAACGGTTGTTATGCTTATTCTTGTTGTTGTAGCACTTGTTGGCGTTGTTATTGGCGTCTTCAACCCAGGTCTGTCTTACTAATTTTTTGCGCAAAATCCTGTCTGGCGCAGAAAAGACAAACGTAATAAAGTGGCATCGTCATACGGCGATGCCACTTTTGATTGAGAGTTTTTATGAGCAAGAAAAACTATGTAGGAGCAGCTTCTCATTCACACGAGGATAACCCTTTGGTTGTCGAGGCTCGTATGCAGACAAAAGCTCTTGGAACACTAAGCGTTTATAGAAGAGTCGCTTATTCTGGTATTGCAATTGGAGCATGGCTTATATATCTCAGCGTGTACGGGAGTCTCTCTACAAGTTCTATGGCAACGGCTGTGCTCGTGGGCGGCATAGTTCTTCTCGTCATATCTGTTCCTATAGCTGGAATTTTGCATGTAGGTATCTCAAGAGGAAAAAAGAACGTCGAGAAGATCATCAAAGCAATTGAAAAAAATTCGTCAAAAAATGCATAGAAGCGATACGATCTGTGCAAAGATTTCTCTAATAGGGTAGAGTATCTACAGCGCATTGAGCGGGTGCGGATGACGTGACACCTCGAACCTGGTCAGGGTCGGGAGACAGCAGCCATAAGGGGTCACTCGCGGGCATCCGTTCCCACTCAATGCGCTTTTCTTAGGCGTATCGTGTGTTTGCCGCGACATTTGTCACGACGATTGGACTTCGATGGGTTTTGTAAACTACATCATTGAGCTGCTTAGAGATCCTCGTGCATTTATTGCTTCAATGATTGCCACTGGCCCTCTTGCTGCGTACGGTTTTGTTTTTCTGATTGTTTTTATTGAGACCGGCGTAGTCTTTTTCCCATTTTTACCAGGTGATTCTCTGCTTTTTGCAGCAGGATTTTTTGCCCATAACGGTGGCTTTAATATTGTTTTGCTGCTTGTTATTACGTGGGCTGCCGCAATTCTGGGCGATCAGATGAACTTTATGATTGGCCACTTTTTTGGTCAAAAGATCATTGCTTCTGGAAAGGTCAAAGCACTTACCCCAGAGCATCTTGAGAAGACCCAGAAGTTTTTGGACAAGCATGGTCATCTGGCAATTTTCTTAGGGCGCTTCTTCCCCTTTATCCGCACGTTCGTTCCTTTTATTGCGGGTATGGGCGGTATGCACTGGAGAAACTTTGGTATCTACAACATCCTGGGCGGCCTTACGTGGTCCACGATGTTTGTACTTCTCGGCTATTTCTTTGGCGGTATCCCTGTAGTTCAGGAGCACTTTGAGCTGCTGATTGTAGGAATTGTTGCGGTCTCGATCATCCCCACAATTGTGGGAATTGTTCGTGGACGCATGCATAAGGGCGAGAAGAACAACGAAGAAGCCGCTGACAAAGAAGAAGATAAAGCGGAGTAAACGGCCTCTGCGCTTCTCGTAATTTGATGATAGAAATCCCGTCAGGAAAGACTCGGCCTGACGGGATTATTTTTACTCTTTGGAGAGCTGGTAGGTATCAGTAAAGGTGACTGTCTGACCGTTTTCTGTGTGAGTGGAAATAAGCTGAGCCACCACGCTGCTGTTGGCACTATCAAAAGTGACCTTCAACTGCGGTTTTTGAACTGTGCTGAGGGTCGTGCTGGAAGCGGAGTGTGCATCCAGGCTTGCATTGGTTAGATCAACTGTTCCAGAAACCTGAATTTGATCTCCGATGGTTCCAGAAGTAGTCAGAGAGACAGATGCGTTCTTGAACTCAGTATCACCCGGGTACCAACGATATGAGGTGTTGAGTGCTCCATGGTTGTGCACAACACCCCCTGCGGTTCCCGTAAGCACGAGCTGATCGCGAGAAAAACCTGCAGCCGTTACGGTCAACGTTAAAGGATTGGTTCGACCGGCATAGCAAGGGCTTCCGCTGCTTGCTTCGCAGCTGACAAAGGTACCCTTCCACGTTCCTACGAGCCCACTGTAGTCGTACTTAAGTCCTGCCGAGGGGTTGGCTGTGTCCAATGCCCAGGTACCCGTAGAAGCATCAAAGGTAAATGAGGCGGTAATTTCGCAGGTGAGCGAACCAAAGAAGGTTGGTGAAACACCCGACATTCTTACCCAGCAAGTTTGCTGTTCACGGTCAAAGCCCGCATCAAGAACGGTGAAGGTTGCATCAGAGAACTGCGAGCCATAAGAAATAGCTTCGTTTGGATTTTTCTCATCAAGTTTTGCTAGCACATCGCCAATAGCGTCAAGGACTTTTGTGGTGGAAACGCCCGAAGTTGCCTGGTAGGTAACAGATTGTGATTCTTCGTCACCAATGGCGTTCCAGCCTTGGGTATTTGCGTATCCAAGTTTGGTCATCTTTGTAGCAGCAATTGCATTACCTGTATAGGTAAGGCGTACTACAGAGTTGGCGTAGCCCGTTGCACCAAACTGCGCGGCATCACTTGAGATTGCCGTGGTACTTCTGGTGCGAGAAACAACTTCAATGCCCGTAAGGAGTAAGGACTCATCAGCGTCATACTCACCAGGAGTCCAAGCTGGAGCTTCGGCTCGTGTACGAGCGTCAGCGATAACGGTATCTGTTGAAGGTACATTGCTCACGCGAATAAAGAACACGATAACTGCAGATAAAAGAGCAAGACTTAAAAGCGCAAGAATGCCAGAAAGCAGGCTGTAGCGGCGTACAAACCTAAACAGCGCACGACGCCTGCTGCGAAGATAGCTTGAAAACGTATCAGCAACATCTTTTATAGAGGTTGCGTCATCGTCAGAGGTTGCATCGCCCGCACTAGCAGCGTTTTTAACAGAAGCTTCAGTAGCTTCAGCCTCTGCATGTTCGTGAGTGCTCTCTTCAAGCTCTTTGAGGCGAGCTTCTACAGCAGAAAGGTCCTGCGTCAGAGCTGCATCGTTTACGATTTTCTCCAGGTCAGTTGTGCTATCTGCGTCGTTTTCAGGAGAGCTCTCATCTGAAGCAGGAGTAGCCTCACTCTCTTCATCGTCTTCGCCTAGACCAGGAAAGATAGGGCTGACAATTTCCATGATGTAGTCTTCATCAGCAGCGGCCATATCGGCGGCAATAGGGTCGGTGACCTCTTCAAGCTCGTCGGTCTTCTCGCCATCAGCGGCGGGTGCCTCAACGGCCTGAGCATCAAGGGTCTTCTGATCAGAAGAGGTTTCCTCTGCAGCAGGCGTGTTATCTGGTTGTGAAGTTTTGTTCTTAGAAGTCATAGCGCCTCATTACCGTATGAACCTGCTGTAATTTTCTCACAATTATGTAACTTGTGTACCCTCATCCTGTGCAGATAGGGAGGTATCGGTTTAAAAACTGCCTAGTGGTGGTACACTTCTTTAGTTGAAATCTCACCTCGCAAGCAGCTTGCGCTACAGTTTGGCCACAGGCTTATAAGCCAAGCGCGCACGAGGCACTTATCTTAGGAGCAGGAATGCGTGACAAGCTAGAAAAAATCGTTGAGGCCTATGCTGAGCTTGAGCAAAAGCTTGCAGACCCAGCCGTTGTCTCTGATCCAAAAGAGTATGCTCGCGTAGCAAAAGAGCACTCTAATCAGGCGGACTTGGTTGCTCACGCCAATAAGTACATCACTGCCCTCGATGACATTGAGGCTGCAAAAGAGCTTCTCAACGCCACTTCTGATCCAGAAGAAAAAGAGATGTTGCAGGAAGATATTGCTGCTAATGAAGAGATGCTTCCTCAGCTTGAGGATGAGATCAAGGTCATGCTGATCCCAGGCGATCCAAATGACGAGAAGGACACTATCGTTGAGATTCGCGCTGGTGTTGGCGGCGACGAGGCAGCAATCTTTGCAGGCGACCTCTTCAAGATGTATGAGCACTTTGCCGAGGCTCGTGGTTGGAAGACAGAGGTTCTGTCCAGCTCACCTTCTGAGGCAGGCGGCTTTAAGACTATTGAGTTTAAGGTCACGGGCGATAAGGTCTATTCAGTTATGAAGTATGAATCCGGTGTTCACCGTGTTCAGCGCGTTCCTAAGACTGAGTCTCAGGGTCGTATCCAGACTTCTACCGCAACCGTTGCAGTTCTTCCAGAGGCTGACGAGATTGATATTCAGATCAACCAGGAAGACCTGCGTATTGATACTTACTGCGCATCCGGCCCTGGCGGTCAGTGCGTTAACACCACGTATTCCGCAGTTCGTATTACTCACCTGCCAACAAATACCGTTGTTCAGTCTCAGGACCAGCGTTCTCAGATTCAGAACCGCGAGGTCTGCATGCAGATGCTTCGTGCTCGTCTTTACGAGATGGAGCTTGAGCGTCAGCAGGCTGAGCAGGGCGCAGAGCGTCTTTCTCAGATTGGTCATGGCGCACGTTCCGAGAAGATCCGTACGTACAACCAGCCACAGGACCGCGTAACCGACCACCGCGTTGGCTTCAACGGCACCTACAACGGCGTTCTTCTTGGCGATACGCTGCCATCCGTTATTGAGGCTCTTGCTGCAGCAGAGCGTGCCGAGAAACTCGCTCAGGCTGTCTAAGGCGCAAACTTCATGACAGATGAAGTTTGGACAATCCAGAAAATTTTGACGTGGACTACTCAGCACCTGGAAAAGAAGGGTGATGAGCATCCACGTCTTTCTGCAGAATGGCTCCTGTCCGCAGTGACAGGCCTTTCTCGCGTGCAGCTCTACACTAACTTTGACAAGCCGCTTTCTGCGGATGAGCGTGCTCGTATGCGTGAGGCAATTAAGCGCCGCGCAGAGGGCGAGCCGCTTCAGTACGTGACGGGCGAGATGCCCTTCAGGCACCTGGTACTTACGTGCGAACCGGGCGTACTTATTCCACGACCAGAGACAGAAGTGCTGGTAGACGTTGCGCTCGAAGGCGTTGATGCGACAACTCCAAACGCCGATGGAGAAGTACGCGTACTTGAGGTTGGCGTTGGAACGGGCTGCATAGCGCTCTCCATTGCCACTGAGCGTCCACAGACACGCGTCTACGCCACAGATCTTTCTCCTAAGGCAATTGCACTGGCAACTCGCAACAGAGACGCCTTGGACCTCCAGGAGCGTGTGGAGCTCATTGAGTGCGACTTGGTAGAAGGTGTGCCCACAGAGCTTGCACAGTCCTTCTCGGTATTGGTGTCTAATCCGCCTTACATTCCTACAAGCGTGCTTGAGCAGGAAGTTCCTGCCGAGGTCAAGGGCTTTGAGCCTGAGCTGGCGCTTGACGGGGGAGAGGACGGTTTGGACGTCTACAGGAGGTTGCTTGAGGCGGCTCCTCGTATGCTTCTACCTGGAGGAATGCTTTGTGTTGAGCTCTACGAGGGGCACCTGGATAAGGCAGCACACCTTGCTGAGCAGCAGGGAGTGTGGGAGTCCGTTGAGGTCAAAGAAGATCTGACGCACAGGCCGCGCATTCTTGTGGCGCATCTAGCAAAGTAGCACTTCAAACGCCTGGCGAGAAGATCTGTGTAACGCATATCACCGCGCAGCACACAACGCCGCACAGTACACAACACCGTGCAGCACACAACACCGTGCAGCACACAACAATGAGTCGAGGGTTTTATGGGTGAGTACATCAAAGTTGATCAGATGAATCCGGATGCATCTGTAGTTTCTTTAGCAGTTGAGGTGGCTCGTCGTGGTGGCGTGCTTATCATGCCAACCGATTCTGTCTATGGCATTGGCGTAGCTGCAACTCCTCAAAACCCTGGTCATAAGCGTATTTTTGAGATTAAACAGCGTCCCTCAACGCAGACGCTTCCATGGCTTGTGGGCAGCAAATCCGACCTGCAGAAGTATGCTCACATTACGCACAGCTGGGCAAATAAGCTGGTAGAAGCCTATTGGCCAGGAGCTCTTACGCTGGTGGTTACTGCATCAGAGAACGTTCCTGATGAGTACGTCTTGCCAGATAACAGAACCATTGCGCTCCGTATGCCCAACTCACCTCTAGTATGTCAGATTGCACAGCAGCTTGGATGCCCTTTGGCTACTACCAGCGCCAACACGCACGGTGCTCCTTCTGCAGTTGATGGATGTGGCCTTGAAGCAGGCCTTATTGAGCAGGCAGACTTGACGCTTGATGGAGGTCCAGCACCCCTTGCTATTGCGTCTACTATTGTCGACTGTACAGGCGATGAGCCGCGCATTTTGCGCGAAGGCGCCATCACAACCGAGGATATTCTCGCCACTGCGGGATTTGCAAAATAGATAAAAATTCCTATCCCTTTTATGTGTTTTGGCTGCAGCTTTTGCCTGCATGCGGTACTCTCTATAGGAGTGAATTTTCTGAGGAGGATACGTATGCGTATTGCAGTTGGTTCCGATCACGCTGGCTTTATCCAGAAAGATCCTATCATTGAGCACATCAAGTCGCTTGGTCACGAGGTTTTGGACTTTGGTCCAGCAAATGATGACCGTGTTGATTACCCTGATTTTGCAGATAAGGTTGCTCGCGCAGTCGCAGCAGGCAAGGCAGATCGCGGCGTTCTGATTTGTGGCACCGGCATTGGCATTGCCATGACCGCTGATAAAGTCCCTGGCATTCGTGCCACTCCTGTTCAGACTGTTCAGTTCGCAGAGCTTGCTCGCGAGCACAATAACGCAAACGTTATTGGTCTATCTGGCCGATTCACTGATCTTGCTGTCAACGAGGCTATTGTGGATACTTTCCTGAGCACCGAGTTTGCAGGTGGCCGCCACACTGGACGTGTCGAGAAGATCATGCGTGAGGATGACCCTAACTTTAAGGGTGTTGACGCTGAGTAAGTAAGCAGCACATAAACGGTGCTGTCTAAGCAATACACACAAACCTGCAGGGAATGTACTGTCTAGGATAGGGTTGCAGACATTCAAATAAAACGCAGGTCAAGCTCTTGGAGGGAGCATTATGGCAGATTACGATGAGTCCAGACTTACGGTTGTTGACCACCCACTAGTTCAGCACAAACTTCACATTCTTCGTGACAAGACAACCACTACTAAGCAGTTCCGTGAGCTTGTCAATGAGCTTGCAATTCTTGAGAGCTATGAGGCCATGCGCGACTTCCCACTTGAGGACGTCGAGGTAGAGACTCCTCTTGAGACCATGACTGCTAAGCGCATTGCTGGTAAGAAAGTTGCTATTATTCCAATCCTTCGTGCTGGTCTTGGTATGGTTGACGGCATTCTTGAGCTGGTACCATCTGCTCGCGTTGGCCATGTTGGTATGTACCGCGATCCAGAGACCCATCTTCCTCATCAGTATTACTGCAAGTTCCCTGCAGACATTGAGAACCGTACCTGCTTGGTTGTTGATCCAATGCTGGCAACTGGCGGCTCTCTAACTGCTGCTATTCAGTTCCTACGTGAGGCTGGCGTCAAGGATATTCGTTGCCTGACTATTGTTTCTTGCCCTGAGGGCGTCAAGGCAACTCTGGACTTTGACCCAGATGTACGTCTCTATACTTGCACTGTTGACCGTCAGCTGAGCCCAAATGCTTACATTCTCCCAGGCCTTGGCGACGCAGGCGACCGTATTTACGGCACCAAGTAAGAAGCTCATCGTTTTTCTCGCAATATAATAGAGTTGCAAATACGTACGTTAGTACATGATCCAGTGCTCGCAGAACATGCGCACTGGATCATTTTTCTTTTCAAACCAGTGCTTTACGAGAAAAAATAGCTGTCGATATATATCAAAAACTTTGCGAATACCAGGGGATATTGATACAACTATTTTTACCTGGACATAAATGGTCCTGTCAATAAAATATCAACATAACAGCAGCTTATTAGTGTTATAGTTGAATGAATCAATAACGGCAGCTAACACGAAATGTGTCAGTAATGTGAGAGTTTGAGCATAAGTCAATTATTTGATTTTGTAATCGTGACTATGCATTCATTTAGTGCTAGTATCGCCGTTCGTCGCAAATATGCACGCCGAGTGGTAGATAATATACTCCAAGTGGCATATTCTTGGCATCTTACGTTGCGTTTCAAGTATGCTGAGCAGTGACGGGCAATCTGAAATGGTTGCAGATTGTATGGGGAGGTTGAGACAGAGTGGATGTTCTTGCGCAGTTGCCAGCAGAGATGGCCGAGCTGCTCGAAAGTTTTTTGCCACACGCATTGGTTGGTAACACCACCTTTGGTTTCACTAACTACATTTTCTATTTCTTGATCGCTGCTGTGATTTTCCTGATTGTCTGCTTTAAGTTTAAGAAGAAGCAGGCAGAGAGCATCGTCCCTCAGGGACGCTTCGTTAATGGCGTTGAGTACCTGATTGAGTACATTAGAGATGACGTCTGCAAGGCTTCTCTTGGAGAAACTTGGCGCACTCACTTCCCATTCTTGATCACTATGTTTATGTTCATCCTGATCAACAACATCATTGGTCTTATTCCTGGTGCACACCCAGGCACCGGTACTATTGGTGTTACTGCCGCTCTTGGCCTTTGCTCCCTTGGATACTTTATGTATGTAGGTGCAAAGAAGATGGGTGTTATTGGCTACATCCTAAGCCTTGCACCAAAGGGCGTTAACCCTGTTATTGCAGCAGTTATCTGGGTTATTGAGGTCTTCTCAACATTCCTTCGTCTGGTTACTCTGGCCGTCCGTCTGTTCTGCAACATGTATGCAGGTCACATCGTTATGGGTACATTTGCAATTCTTGCATCTATGTACTTTATGCCAGCTATTGAGAACTTCTCCGCATCAACAGCTGCTCAGGCAGGCTTTTCGATCTTCTGGGTTCTGCTGTTGATTATCATTTATTTGGTAGAAACTATTGTTGCCTTCATTCAGGCATACGTTTTTACCCTACTCTCTACTGTCTACATCCAGCTGGTAGAGTCTGAACACTAAGCAAAACGCTTAGTTGGTGGCATTGCCACACTGTGGTGCCAAACGGCACAAAAGATGAAGTCATCTGAGCCCACGCTCAGTTGATGATAGGTATGTATATTGGTCGCCTTGAGAGGGGCGAGCGAAAAAGGAGGAATCGTGGGTATTTTCGGATATGCTCTTTGCGTTATGGGAGCAGCAATTTGTATTAGCGTCGTAGCAACGAGTGCCGCTAACAACATGGCTCGTCAGCCAGAGGTTCAGGGTCGTCTCTTCACAGTCTTTATTCTTGGCTGCGCATTCATCGAGGCACTTACCCTGATTGGCTTCGTTGTTACCTTGATGGTTAAGTAAATTACTGTTTGTAACAGCGAAAACGCTACGTTGGAGGAATGCATGAATACGATTTGTAAGGGAGTTAAAAAAGCCAGCACAGTAGGCGCAACTGCTGCTCTACTTGTGGCAATGGCTCCCTCAGTCGCACTTGCTGAAGAGGGTGCAAGTGGTGCCGATATTCTTCTTCCAAAGCCCGCTGAGTTTGTTCCTGCTCTGATTGCGTTTCTGATCATCTTTGCTGTTGTAGCAAAGTTTGTATGGCCTTCCGTTCTACGTATGCTTGACAAGCGTCAAGAGAAGATCCAAGGCGATCTGGACGCTGCAGCAAAGGCTCGCGAGGAAGCCAACAAGGATCGTGAAATCGCAGCAGCTGGTATCGACGCAGCTAAGCAGCAAGCAGACGAGATTGTTTCTGCTGCTAAGCGTGAGGGCGAAGAAGAGCGTGCTCGTATTATCGAGCAGGCAAAGGCAGAAGCTGTCGAGATTATTACTAAGGGTAAGGGTGTTGTAGAGTCTGAGCGTCGTCACGCCATGGCTGAGCTTTCTGATTCCGTTGTTGATCTTGCCGTCGATATTGCCGGAAAGATTATTGGCAACGAGCTTTCAGTAGAGCAGCAGCGTGCTCTTGCCGAAAAGTACCTTGCGGAAGTAGGTACTCCAGATGAGCACTAATAAAGACGATCAAGACAGAAAAGTAGAGGGCTATACCAGGGCACTCCTGGAGGCTGGCCGCGCAGAGGGTCGTGCAACTGCAGACCTTGTACAGGTGCAGCACGCAAAGAAGTTCTCTCCAGAAGTTCTTGAGACTCTTGGTGCTATGCAGGCGAGTGAGGATGTCAACCTTATCAATGATGTTGCCGCTACGTTCCAGGAGCTTCTTGAAGAAGAAGACAAGACACTTACAGTAACGGTAACTACTACAATGCCTCTTGATGATGAGTTACGTGCAAAGGTCACCGAGAAGCTCGAGAAGAACTTCAATACTCAGGTGTATCTTATTGAGCGTGTTAATCCCAAGATTTTGGGCGGCATTGTAGTTGAGGCACGTGATCATCGTTATGATGCATCGGTAAAGACACAGCTCACTCACATTAAGAGTAGGCTCTCTTCAGATCACGTTGAAAGTGAATTGTAATGACTGATAAGACCACTATACAGGAAGGAACGCTGAGCTCAGATGCCGTCATGGCACAGCTTAGAGAGCGCCTTTCTAAGGTCAATTCAACTGTATCCCAGCAAGAGGTATCTGCTGTTATTGAGGTAGCAGACGGTATTGCTCGTGTTGCTGGTCTACGCAGCGCTATGGCAGGCGAGTTGCTGGAGTTCACTAGCTCCGTTACGGGCCACAGCGTATTCGGTCTTGCTCAGAACCTTGATGAAACTTCAGTCGGCGCTGTTTTGTTCGGCGAAGTTTCTGAGATTAAGGAAGGCGACGAGTGCCGTACAACCGGCCGCGTCATGGATATTCCAGCTGGTTTTGACATGCTTGGTCGTGTTGTTAACCCACTGGGCCAGCCTATTGATGGACTTGGCGCTATCCACGCTACACATCGTCGCCCTATTGAGTTCAAGGCTCCTGGCATCATGCAGCGTCAGCCTGTTTGCGAGCCAGTTCAGACTGGACTTCTGGCAATTGACGCTATGGTTCCTGTCGGCCGTGGTCAGCGTGAGTTGATCATTGGTGACCGTAAGACCGGTAAGACCGCTATCGCAATTGACGCAATCGTAAACCAGAAGAACACCGATATGGTTTGTATCTATGTCGCCATCGGTCAGAAGGCGTCTACAGTTGCAAACATCCGCGAGTCTCTTTCCCGCCATGGTGTTCTTGACAAGACCGTCATTGTTGCAGCTACCGCAGCCGATTCTGCTCCAATGCAGTACATTGCCCCTATGGCAGGCGCTGCTATTGGTGAGTTCTTTATGTATAACGATAAGGACGGCAAGCCTGCTGACAAAGACCATCCAGGCGGACACGTTCTTGTTGTTTACGATGACCTCTCTAAGCAGGCAGTTGCATACCGTCAGATGTCACTGACGCTTCATCGTCCACCAGGACGTGAGGCATATCCTGGTGATATTTTCTACCTGCACTCACGCTTGCTGGAGCGTGCATGTAAGCTCTCCGATGAAAACGGAGCAGGTTCTCTTACCGCACTTCCAATTATTGAGACGCAGGAAGGCGACGTTTCTGCATACATTCCTACAAACGTCATTTCCATTACAGACGGCCAGATTTATCTGCAGTCTAATCTCTTCTTCCAGGGCCAGCGCCCAGCAGTCGACGTAGGTATTTCTGTATCCCGCGTTGGTGGCGACGCTCAGGTCAAGGCAATGAAGCAGGTTGCAGGTACACTTCGTCTGGACCTTGCAAGTTATCGTGAGAAGCAGGCATTCTCGCAGTTCGGATCCGACTTGGATGCAACTACGCAGTACCAGCTCAACCACGGTGCTCATATGATGGAGCTTCTCAAGCAGCCACGTTATTCAGCTCTGGACGTAGTAGACCAGATTTGCGCAATTTACGCTGCAAAAGAGAACTTCATTGATGACGTTGATCTTGAGAACGTTGCTCTCTTCCGTGATGGCCTTGCTCAGTACATGAGTGAGTATCACCCACAGCTCCGCAACTCTCTGCGCAACGGAAAGATTTCTGATGAGCAGGCAGAGCGCTTGAGTGATCACATTAAGCACTTCAAGGCTAAGTTCTTGGAAGAGCATCCAAACAAGGTTGTGGATGAGGCAGAAGCTAATTCAGACACACCAGGCTCTTTTGACGCAGTAACCCAGGGTTCATTGCAGGAGTAATTATCAATGGCGAACCTTCACGAAATATCGAGGCGTATGAGCTCCATCAGGAGCACCATGCAGATTACGCGCACGATGTCGATGATTTCGACAGCGCGTGTCCGCAAGGCACTTGATAGGGCCGAGGCTGCTTCGCCATATAAGGAAGCTATTACCCTTATGCTTGCAAATGTAGCAGGCGCTGGCTTTAATCCTAAGAAACAGCCTCTTCTTGCTACACATAAAGTCGAGAAGAACGTGCTGTTCTTAGTCATCGCATCTGACCGTGGCCTTGCAGGCGGATTTAACATCCTGCCTCAACGCGAGGTTGAGCATGAGATGGCACGTCTTAAGGCTAAGGGTGTGTCGTCCGAGATAATTACTTGCGGACGCAAGCCAACTGAGTACTTTACGTATAGAAATATCAAGCCCACCATGTCCTATGTAGGCATTTCCTCTGAGCCTACAGCAGACCAGGCTGATCGTATTGCCTCCTATATCATGGATGGCTATATCAAGGGTAAGATTGATCGTGTCGTAATCAAGTACTGGCATGCAAAGAACCGTGTTGACCAAGAGCAGGTTACAGAGCAACTTCTTCCTATTTCGCGCGATAAACTCACGATTCCTAATAAACCACGTACCGAAGAAGCCCTCTCACAGGTGAAGACGTATAACAAGAGTGAATATCAATTCTCGCCATCTGCTTCTCAGGTACTTGATTCGTTGATGCCCGCTTATATCAAGACGGTCATCTTCCACGCACTTCTTGATTCTGCTGCAGCCGAGCATGGTGCACGCCGTCGTGCAATGCAGTCTGCAACTGATAATGCTGAGAACGTCTTAGGCGCTCTTAGCCGTACGTACAATCGCGAACGCCAGGGCGCAATTACCACTGAGCTCAATGAGATTATCGGTGGTGCTGCAGCATTGGAGGATATGTAATGTCAGATATGCAAGTAGAGACTTCTTCCTTTGAGGAAGCTATTCTCAACAAGCGCAATCAGCACGTTGACGATGGCGTAATCGTTCGCGTAGTTGGACCAGTTGTCGACGTTAAGTTCGACGGACCTGTTCCAAGCATCTATACCGCACTGACGGTAGAGGATGACACGCCTGTTGGTCACGTCAGCACCGTTCTTGAGGTTGAGTCTCAGCTTCCCGGTGGTGTTGTTCGTACCGTCGCTATGTCGTCAACCGATGGTCTTCAGCGTAACCTTCGCGTTAAGGACACCGGCAAGCCAATGATGATGCCAGTAGGCGAGTCTACGCTGGGCCGCGTCTGGAACGTCATGGGTCAGCCAGTCGACGGTGGAGATATTCCTGAAGACGTTGAGTTTTATCCAATTCACCACCCAGCACCTCTCTTCGAAGAGCTCACTACTGAGACAGAGATTTTCGAGACGGGCATCAAGGCAATCGATCTTCTCGAGCCTTATGTTCGAGGCGGAAAGACTGGCCTCTTTGGTGGCGCTGGCGTTGGTAAGACCGTTCTGATTCAGGAGCTTATTAACAACCTGGCTCAGCAGCATGGTGGTACTTCCGTATTCACCGGCGTTGGAGAGCGTACTCGTGAGGGTACCGACCTCTTCCTCGAGATGACTGAGTCCGGCGTTATTAACAAGACCTGCCTAGTCTACGGTCAGATGAACGAGCCACCAGGAGCTCGTATGCGTGTTGCTCTTGCAGGCCTTACTACTGCAGAGTACTTCCGTGATCAGGGCCAGGATGTTCTGTTGTTCATCGACAACATCTTCCGCTTCTCTCAGGCAGGTTCTGAGGTTTCCGCACTTCTTGGTCGTATGCCTTCCGCAGTTGGTTACCAGCCAACCCTGGCTACAGAGATGGGCGAGCTTCAGGAGCGTATTACTTCCACCAAGGAAGGTTCTATTACTTCCGTACAGGCAGTTTACGTCCCTGCAGACGACCTTACCGACCCTGCTCCTGCTACAACCTTTACGCACTTGGATGCAACTACCGTTCTTTCTCGTGCTATTACCGAGCTTGGTATTTACCCAGCAGTTGACCCTCTGGCCAGCTCCAGTTCTGCTCTTGATCCATCCATTGTTGGTTCAGAGCACTACCGCGTTGCTATGGCAGTTCAGGAGACCCTGCAGGAGTACTCCGACCTTCAGGACATCATTGCAATTCTGGGTATGGACGAGCTTTCTGAGGAGCAGCAGCGCACCGTTGCTCGCGCCCGTAAGATTCAGCAGTTCCTCTCTCAGTCATTCCACGTTGCCGAGAAGTTCACTGGTAACCCTGGTGTGTACTGCACCGTTGAGGAGACTGTCCGCTCGTTTGCAGAGATTATTGACGGTAAGTGCGATGACCTTCCTGAGCAGGCATTCCGTTTTGCAGGCACCATCGAAGATGTTCGCGAGCGCGCTGCAAAGATGTCCGCTTCGGATAGCTCACAGAACTAGGATTTCTCATGGCTGAGTTGACTTGTCAGTTTGTCAGACCAGATAAGCTCCTTTACGAAGGAACCGTTGAAAGTCTGATTCTTGCTTCAGCAGATGGAGAGTATGGTGTGTGGCCAGGCCACGCACCAGAAATCATTGCGCTTGGCGATGGTGTTGTAAGACTGCACATGCCTCATCCAGAGAATGAAGAATCTATGACCAAGATAGTGATTTCTGGTGGATACGCAGAAATCGATCCAACAGGAGTCATTATCTTGGCAGATCATGCTCGTCGCGTTGATGACATTGATGCAGATGTTGTGCGCGAGACAAGAGATGACGTCATTGACCAGATGCTTTCTCTTCCAGAAGACGATAATCGTCGTGCCTACTACGAAAAAAAGATAGACTGGTGTAATCTACTTCTGAAGCAAGTGGTTGAGGAGTAAAATTCTCTCACTGTCGTTTTCGGAGGTTTATGGACGTCATAAAAGTAGTAGGTGGCCGTTCTGTCACAGGAGAGGTCACTGTAGAGGGTGCAAAAAACTCTGCCCTTAAATTGATGGCTGCAACCATCATGGCTCCTGGTGTTACTACACTCACTAACGTTCCTAATATTGCAGACGTTCACGTCATGGGCAAGGTGCTCAAGACGTTAGGCGCTCGCATTGAAGTCGTTGGTCTTCACGAGCTCAAAATTGATACCACAGATATTACAAGCTGGGAGACTCCTTACAGTCTTGTTGCACAGATGCGTGCATCAACTGCTGTTTTGGGTCCCCTTATTTCTCGTTTTGGCAAGGCTGTTGTGGCGATGCCAGGCGGTTGTAATATCGGTGCTCGCAAAATTGACATGCACATCCTGGGCCTCGAGGCTTTGGGTGTTGAATTTAAGGTTGAGCACGGCAATATTCACGCAAGCGCTCCTCACGGCATAACCGGCGAGACCGTTTCTTTAGCCTTTGCTTCCGTTGGTGCAACAGAGAACCTGATGATGGCATCAGTTTTTGCCAAGGGTGTAACGGTCATTGATAACGCAGCTCGTGAGCCAGAAATTGTTGACCTTGCTACTATGCTCAACAAAATGGGTGCCAACATTCAGGGTGCCGGATCTCCTGTTATTGAGATTCACGGCGTTACAGAGCTGCATCCTGTTGAGCATGAAGTTGTCGGCGACCGCATTGAGGCTGGTACCTTCCTGGCTATTGGCGCGCTTACTGGTGAGCCTATTACTGTTCACGGCTTCGAGCCAAATCACCTTGGCCTGGTACTTAAGAAGTATGAGCAGATGGGCATTACCATCGAGACCGGAGATAGGTGGGCAAGGGCTTCTCGCCAGCAAGATCTTAAAGCTATCGATATCCAGACGCTGCCATTCCCGGGTTTTCCAACAGACATGCAGGCACAGACCATGACGCTGCTTGCTCTGGCTAAGGGTACCTGCATCATTACAGAAAACGTCTTTGAGAATCGCTTTATGTTGGCGTCTGAGCTTTCTCGCATGGGAGCCGATATTACCATTGAGGGCCATCACGCTATTGTTCGCGGCGTCTCCGGCTTTGAGGGGGCGCAGGTCAAGTCACCAGATCTTCGTGGTGGTGCTGCGCTTGTTATGGCTGGTCTTGTGGCCGAGGGAGAAACAATCGTTTCTGCCATTCATCACATTGACCGCGGTTACGAAGGATTTGTCGAGAAACTCGTCACGCTGGGAGCAGATGCTCAGCGCACTACCATTCCAGACGACGACTTTATCGAAGGATAGTTTGTGTCAACTAAACCAAAGCATGCAAAACTGCTCGACAACGGGGCCGCACAGGGCGCTTCGGCTGACACTGCACAAAATACTGCTACGGGAAGTACCCAAGGTACTGCACCAAGCGCTGCAGCCAATACGTCGCAGAACGCTGCGGTTAGTAACTCTCCTTTTAGTCGCACGCAGGCAGAGGGCTACCACAAGCGTCGTAAGCGTGTCTTCAGAAAGCAGATGGTAGTCAGGTCGCTTCTGGGCGTTCTTGCTGCTGTTTTTGTTGCCGCTGTGGTGGGCGCAGGTATCTGGTATGCAAGCGTTCAGGCACAGCTCAATAACTCACAGGTCATTACTGCTGAGCTTCGTCAGACGCTTCAGGAGCCTTCTGCACCAAGCGACCCCTATTATATGCTGCTTCTAGGAACCGACGGTCGACCTGGCGAGACTGAATATCGTGCGGATTCCATTATTTTGGCGCGTGTTGACCCTATCCATAAGCGTGTGACTATGCTCTCTATTCCACGAGATACCCGTGTCTTGTGGAAGGGTTCTTACATGAAGATTAACGCCGTCCACTACTATGACGGCGCAAATGGCATGGTACAAGCTGTAAATGAACTGTGCGGCGTACATATTGCCCACTATGCAGAGGTCAACTTTGATGGTCTCGCAGGCATTACAGATGCTCTTGGTGGCGTAACCGTAAACGTTGAGCAGTACATGCGTGACACAGAGAACTTCAGCGACGTTGTTGAACTGTACCCTGGCGTTCAGAAACTGAACGGTGCTCAAGCACTCTTCTTTACTCGTGTTCGCTACGCTTTTGCAGACAGCGATTACACCCGCATGCGCCATCAGAGAACCTTCATCAAGGCTATGATTGCTCAGATTCTGAACACAGGAGACCCTGTAGCCATTGCAAATACTGTCAATTCAACAGCAAGCATGGTTATTACCGATCTATCTGTCTCAGACATTATTTCTTTGGGCACTCAGATGATTGGCATGAACACTGACAAGGATATCTATACGGCATACGTACCATCCGAGGGAACAGAAATTGATGGCCAGTCGTATGTTATTGCAGATAAAGATGCACTTGCAAAGATGATGAAAGTAATTGATGCAGGAGACGATCCATCTAGTTTAAACGGACAAACAGATGCCGAGGCAAATGCTGAGGCTGCCGAGAAAAGTTCAGAAGAGTCCTCAGAATCTTCAAACAGCTCTTCTCGCCAGTAAAACTAAGCGCCGTTTTTGGGTATCATTCAAGTGTTAGAAATATTTTCGTTGCGTAGCGCAACTGATTTTGCATGAAAAAGACTGTCAAGCAGTCGTCGGAGGAGATTTATGGCCAACGATAACGTACAAAACGAGCATACACTGACAAAAGCCGGCGAGGACTATCTCGAGGCAATTTATCGCATTGCACTTGAGCAGCCAGATGACGATAAGAGCGTCCGCTCCGTTGATATTGCCGAGAGCCTTGATGTTTCCAAGGCAAGCGTCAACAAGGCTCTATCCCAGCTTAAAGAGCAGGACATGGTTGAGCAGAGTCGTTATGGTCGCGTCACGCTGACCAAAGAAGGCGAGGCAAACGCCCGTACCACATGGCGTGCTCACCGTGCGCTTCGCACCTTCCTTGAGGAGGACTTGGGTGTAGACACAGAAACCGCAGACGCAGAGGCTTGCCTTATGGAGCACTCACTTTCTGTAGACACGCTGGCTAAGCTCATTGAATTCCTTGAGAAGCGTGGAATTGAGATTCCAAGCAAGTAATGTAACCTGGCGCTTATGTAAACTAGATACGTATAAAGGCGCCTGTCATTGGAGTTTATCGGCGGCAAAACCGTCATTCTAAAAAGCGCACGTTAGGTGTGCAGAGCCAACAGGGCTCATAGGTGAAAGGTAAACACATGAAGGCAATTATCCCAGCAGCAGGTCTAGGTACGCGTTTTCTACCTGCAACAAAGGTAACCCCTAAAGAGCTGTTGCCTGTTTTGGATAAGCCCGTTATTCAGTACGTAGTAGAAGAGGCTCTTGAGCCAGAAGAGGTCGATGAGGTAATCATCATCAATTCTCGCGAGAAGCCACAGATTGAAACCTACTTTGCTGCAGATCAGAAGTTTGAAGCCGACCTTTCTTCTCGTGGAAAGCAAGACCTTGCCGATAAGGTCCATGCAGCTTCTGCGCTTCCTGTTTCCTTTACCTATCAGGACAATCCTCGCGGCCTTGGTCATGCGGTGCTGTGTGCTGCAGACGGCGTAGGCGACCAGCCATTCTTTGTTCTTCTCGGCGATTACTTTGTTCCAGACCGCCAGATGTGCATCCGTATGGCAGAGATTTCCAAGCAGCACAATGGCGCTTCCGTCATTGCAGTTGCTCCAGTCCCTGCAGATCAGGTGAATCGCTACGGCATCATCGCGGGCGAGTGCATTTCTTCTCCTTCAGATAACGCCGAGGGCGAGGGGGCTATTTGGAAAGTAACCGGCCTTGTCGAGAAACCCCGTCCAGAGGACGCACCTTCTCACCTGTTTATTGTTGGTCGTTACCTGCTTTCTCCAAAGATTATGGAGCTCCTGGCAACTCAGGGTCCTGGTGCTGGCAACGAGATTCAGCTGACAGATGCAATGGAGCGCCTGCTTGCTGAGGAAGAAATGTACGCGCTGGTAATCGACCCAGAAGAGGGCTGCGATACCGGTACTCCTGCAGCTTGGGCAGCAACTAATGCACGCATGGCACTCTCCGACCAGAGTTCTGCAGCAGCATTTAAAGAGGCGCTCGGCAGCTATGCCAACCGCATTGGATAAAAGACCTGACATACTCCGTTTTGGCAGCGATGGTTGGCAAGCCCGCTATGATAAAAGCTTTACCAGGGATAATGTAGTTAGACTTGCAGAGGCCCTTGGTACTGTCTGGTCACAGGAGCTGCCTGGCGGCATTGTGTTTGTTGGTTTTGATACGCGCTTTGAAGCGGATTCGTCTGCCCTTGAGGCTTCAGCAACACTGGCCTCCTTTGGCCTTGACGTGCGCGTTTCCGAGACGTTTTGCCCCACGCCATCTATTTGCTGGGCTTGTGCGCAGCATAAAAATGTAGCTGGCGGCCTTATCATTTCTGCAACTGAGCTTTCCTGCGAATACTGCGGCATGATTATTCGTGCTGCTAACGGTGGCCCAGTTTCGCGCGATTTTCTTCAACGCGTAGAATCCGCAACACCGCTGGAGCCAACAGACCAGCGTGGAACTTTTACCACAACAGATATTGTGACGCCTTATAAGCGTGCGCTTCTTGATCAGATCAATGTGCCTGTTATCAAAGAGCTGCGCCCTAGTGTGGTAGTTGACCCTATGTATGGCGCAGCAACAGACCTGCTGGCTGATGTGCTTTCATCCGCGGGATGCGTCGTTCATCAAATGCATCAAGGTCCTGTCAGGGACTTTGGCGGCATTCACCCGCAGCCAGCAGATCCGTGGGCTGATGAGTGCTCTTCGATGGTGGTAAGCCGTCACGCTCAGCTGGGCCTCTTGGTTGATTGCGATGGAGACCGTGCTGCTGCTGTAGATGAAACCGGCCGACTTCTCAGTCCACACGAGCTCATCCCGCTTATTACTCGCCATCTTGTGCAAAACCGCAAGCAAACCGGTCGAGTTGTTTCTACGTTAACCTGTTCCGCAACGGTATCCAGGCAAGCAGCTCATCTTGGACTGGAATCTGCAAGCGTGCCTGTTGGATTTGCTCGACTTTATTCAGAGATTGAGCAAGGAGACGTTCTTCTCGCCGCAGAGGAGTACGGTGGAATCTGTATTCCAAGCCACCTTTTGGAGCGAGATGGCCTGCTTGTGGCCCTGCTTGTCGTGGAAATGCTTGCGTACACCCACAAATCTCTTGCACAGCTTGTTGCTGAGGATGAGGCTGAGCTGGGTCGCATGTGTTATAGCAGGCGAGGAGTACGACTTGATGCCGCAGCTACACAAGCATTCAGGAACATCCTTCCAGGTCTTAATCCAGAAAACGTTGCAGGTAAAGTTCCTGTTTCGGTAAGTCATGCCGATGGCCTAAAACTTCAATTTAAAGATGATTCTTGGGTGCTTATTCGACCTTCTCGCATGGATGCCCTGGTACGCGTGTATTCTGAGGCCGCTAACGAGACACTGCGCGATCAGCTCCTTGATGCAGCTTGCCAGATTGTAAAAGACGAGATTTAGCCCAAACAAAGCGTGTCGAGAAGACCGTTTAAAAGGCGGTATAAAAAGGCGCCGCAAAAGGCAGCGTAAAAACGCGCAAAAAGACAACGCCAAAGGCGCGCAAAAGACAGCGTAAAAAAGTAACGTCAATAACGCACAAAAGGCAGCGTATAAAGACAGCGTCAAAGACGCGTAAATCTCGCACAAAGACAATGCCAAAAATACGTAAAAAGCTAACGCAAAATGACAACACTATATATAGATGAAAAATAAGGGATTACCACAAGAATATATAAGCAATTTGAAAACGAAAATACTTCTCAGTTTACTAAAGACTACGAATTGTGTAGAAATTGTGGAGGAATTAAGAAGATACAAAATCATCTTCACAAACGAGTCGTAAGTGCGTATAGTTATTCCCCGCGCCGCGCACCACGCAATGTGAAATCGCAGCGCAGCGAACCTTGAAAACCGGATACTGCGATCGAAAGATCAGCAAAGACAGACAAGCGAAATTCGAATTTGAACATTTTGTTCAAAAGTCAATTCATAATTTCAGCGAATCCGAGATCAGCGGGATTTTAGAGACGTGGATTCAACTCAACTTTAAATTGTACTGACTTTTAGTCAGTTAAATTTTTGAAT
>JABZGY010000011.1:0-37535 GCA_015259155.1 Atopobium sp.
CTAACACGCTGCAGAATCATAATCCCCCGCATATGAACTACCTGCACGGAAGAGGGTTTGTTCGTACTGATTATTTGAGACTCACGTAATTACTCAGTAGCAGATACGTCTTCTGAAGCCTATACCTCACCGGCATCATTTTTCTTTGCAAGCTTCTTATCAAGCCAACCAGTAAATGCAGGAGCTACCAGTGCAGTAATAACTACCGCAGCTGCAAGCTGAGCGTTTGCATTTGCAACAACCTGAGCTGTATAGGTTGGATCAACAGAAGCAACCGCTGCAGGAGTGGCTGTTGCGGTGCCTGCAATAGTTGCGCTCGCAAGACTTGCCTTTCCAGAGCCGCCCAGTAGACGCTCAACCAACATGGTAAGAATACCGGTAATGATGCAGAGAACTGCTAAGAGAATGCCTGATGGACCACCAGTAATAAGATTCTCAACACTCATGCCACAACCAAGCGCAAAGCCAACAACGGCAATGCAAGGGTTAATACCAGGAACCAAAAGTGCCCTGATAAAAGGACTAAGGTTACCAAGAACAACACCAAGGACTAGAGGAAGAAGGGTACCCGCAAGTGCGGTAGGAGAAATTGCTGCAACACCTGCTGCACCTAGAGCAATCATAGTAACCGCAGGACCCGCAACAAGGGACAAAACTGCAGCTGCACCCTGCTCATCAGGAGTTCCGTACTCAGCAGTAATACCAATGTACAAAGCAACATTACAGAAGGTAATGCCACCAATGATAGAAAGTGCATTAAGACCAAAGAAATTATCGTTCATGAATTTAGCAACAAACAAACCAAAGGCAATTGCAATAGCAAGCTTAGGAATAAGAATGGTCAGGCCAGTCTTCAAAACCTTGGGAACCGTCTTAAGATCAATAGAAGCGCCCACAAACAGCAAAACAATGCCAACAATTGCAGGAGCTCCCTTAGCAACAGCAGTGGTGAAGCTACCAATTTCTAGAACCTGAGGGAAAAAAGAGTGGAGTAGTAGGCCCACAGAAAGCGGATACAGCATAATATCGCCGGGAAACCTGGGAACGCCAATTTTACGAGTTGCTTTTTGCTGTTCAGCTGCCATTATCAGCCCCTTTGCCCTAGTCGGTCAAAAAATAGTTGACCTACTTTATCAGCACAAAGAATCATTTTTAAAAAGTACTGTACAAATTAACAATTTGGCTACAAACGCGAGAAGACCTTACAAGCTGCAAGGTCTTCTCGCGAAATGGGTGTAATTGAGCTGTAAAGACGGACTAAGCCCAGAACTTAGATTTTGCCGCCCTCGACAACCATAGTGTTTGGATCTACCTCGTCGCCGTAAATTGGAGCAAGGGTCTCTTCATAATCCTTGTGGAAGAAGTTCTCCTCTGCAAGAGGGCCGGTAATCTCGTTGTTGATAAACTCCAACAGCGAAGAGTTACCCTTGTGAACTGCAGCAGCAATAGTATCGGAGTCGCCCAGGTCGTCGATGCCAACAACAAAGCCAGGGTTAGACTTGATCCATGCAAGTACCTCGGTGTTGTCGGTTGAGAAAGCATCGCCGCGGCCGTCGAGCAGCGCGTTATACGCATCGGCATAGCTATCAAATTTGACCAGTTCAACCTTAGGTGCGTTCTTTGCAAACCAAACCTCAGCCGTAGTTCCCTTAGAAACAATAAGCTTCTTGCCGTCAAGCTGAGAAACGTCTGTAATTGGCGCAGAGGATGGAGAAACAACGCCCAGTTTAATCTTCATGTATGGCAGAGAGAAATCGACCTTCTCTTTACGATCATCAGTTACCGTAAAGTTTGCCAGCATGATATCTGCCTTATTGGACTGCAAGAAAGGCACGCGGTTCTGTCCGTCAGTGGCAATGTAGTTAATCTTAACGCCCATATCCTTTGCAAGACGCTCTGCAAAAACAATGTCGTAACCAGCGTACTTACCGTTTGCATCAACATAACCAAAAGGAGCCTTGTCGCTGAAGACGCCGATATTTACTGTGCCTGCCTTCTTGATGTCATCAAGAGTTCTGAACTTTGAGTCTGTATCAGAAGATCCGCCCTGAGCTCCATCGGAATCCTTTTTCTTGCAAGCAGCCAAAAGAGCTGCAGCAGAAAGTGCGCCTGCACCAAGGAAAGCACGGCGAGAAAGAGAAGCGGAAGTATTTTCAAAGAAGTTCATTTTAAATCCTAACAAGTTGAATCAATTACTACATCATCTACGTGCAAAAACACGTTGTTTACTTATGTACACGTTCAAATTCAAAGGTACGCAAAAACTCTTGTGCCCTTTCTGTTTTAGGTGCCGAGAAAAACTCTTGTGCATCGGACGACTCTTCTACGATGTATCCCTGATCAATCAAGATGACTCGATCGGCAACTGCTTGAGCAAAGCGCATCTCGTGAGTTACCACCAGCATGGTCATTCCCTGCTCTGCTAGCTCCATAACTACCTGCAAAACCTCGTGAACCATCTCGGGGTCAAGAGCCGCAGTAATCTCGTCCAGCAAAAGCACCTCAGGATTAGTCATCAGAGCACGTACGATGGCCACACGCTGCTTTTGACCGCCAGAAAGCGCTGATGGATAAGCGTCCTTCTTCTCCCACAGCCCTACTCGACGCAGCAGCTCTTCTGCCTGACTTAAAACCTCAGCCTCTGAGCGCTTCTGCACTACCAGAGGGGCCAGAATTACGTTTTTCAAAACCGTCATGTTGGGGAACAAGTCATAGCTCTGAAAAACCATACCAATGCCTGCTGCGGCGCTTTCCCTCTTCTGACCAGAAATAACCTGATCGTGAAGAAGCACTTCTCCCCCTTGGATATCTTCCAAGCCAACAATGGCGCGAAGCAGCGTAGACTTACCGCAACCGGAAGGTCCCAACACCACGACTACCTCGCCTTTATTGATGGAGAGCGAAATCTTATCAAGCACGGGTTTCTGGTTTGAGGGATATACCTTAGTGAGGTCCTTAACTGCTAAAACGGTGTTACTCATGTGAGGTGCTCCTCTCAAGCCTGCGTGAAAGATACGAAAGTGGGAAGCAGGCAGCAAAATACAGGAAGAAAATAGCTCCGTAAATCCAAAGTGCTCCGTCGGTTGGGAACTTGAAGCGATAAAAATCGGTGATCTGACTACCAACTCTGAGCAGCTCAACCACGCCAATCAAATTACAAAGTGACGTTGTCTTAATCATGCGTGTAATCAGATTGATGGCTGGTGGCAAAAGACGCTTGAACGCCTGAGGCAGGATGACCTTAAAGAACGTCTGCTGGCGAGAAAGGCCAAGTACAAACGCACTGTCATACTGAGACGCTGGAATTGACTCCAACGACCCTCGTACCAGGTCTCCAAGCTCAGCTGCTCCCCAGAAGGTAAAGACCACAATTGAAGCTTCAATGCCATCAAAGTTGACATCAAACCATTCAGAAGTACCAAAGAACACCACAAAGAGCAGCACCAGCTGAGGCATAACACGAACAATCTCAAGGTAAACGCGAAGAATTGCACGAACAACCTTGTTGTTGGATGTCATAAAAAGTCCAACGAGAATACCAAGAGGAATGGAAAGCGCCACAGAGATAAGGCCAATGTGCACCGTTGTTGCAAGACCTCCAAGAAGGCGCGTTATCACTCCTTCCTGCAGCAAAATGTTATCGACGGGCATAGTCAAGCCTCCTCTCCAGCCAGCTGCCAAGCAAAGAAATAGGAACAAGGATAATCACATAGGCAATTACCAGCATAAAGAGGGCTTCTGTAGTGTCGTACTGCATGCCAATAATGTCTTTGGTTACGTACATCAAATCTGCAAGAGCAATGCCGGAAACAACGGAAGATTCCTTGATTAAGAAAATGATGTTAGCAACGAGGCCTGGAATTGCTACAGAAAGTGCCTGTGGAAGAATAACGTGCTGGAGAGCTTGAATCTTTGAGAGGCCCAAAACCTTTGCAGACTCAAACTGAATAGCTGCAACTGATTCAAAGCCTGCGCGAAACACCTCTGCCATATAGGAGCCACCAAGAAACGTTAAACCCACAACAGCAGCTACTTCTGCATCCATTTTGAGACCAATTTTAGTTAGGCCAAAGTAGATAAGAAACAGCTGAATAAGCAGGGGTGTTCCTCTGGAAAGCTCAACATAAACAGCATTAAGCTGACTTAAAACAGGAATTTTTGTCAGCGAAATCTGAGCACTTATCAAACCAACGATAAGCGAGAAGAGAACTCCAAAGAAAGAGATAGTAAGCGTTATTTTTGCAGCTTCTGCATACAGTGGGAGATGTTCCCCTATGAAGCTCCAGTCCATGCGAATAAATCCTCTCGGGATGTGCGAATAATCACACAAGAGTTACAAAATAGCTTTACGCCCGAGTCTGTACCAGGAAAATTTTGCTCAGCAACAATTACACCCTGGTCGTATGTGACCCGGGCACCAGACACATCGCGGTGCATGCACAAAGTGCAGTGTATGTCGTAGCCATAATTCGCATGCGTATAATCCTAGTCGCAACTAGGATATTGTCAACTCACAATTAGTAAATTTTTTGATAATGGAAAATTCCTCCACCAAATCCTCAACTGACATACGGGCATTAGCAGGACTTGTAGAGGGCAATTGACGTGCAGAAATACCAGTTTGTTGCTCGGTGTAGCGCTTATAAAATTTTGTTGCCGTCCCACCAAGTGTAAAAATGACGCAGATTGATGAATCTTGAATAAGAGCGCCAATGTTGTGTGGAACTGGATTTGAAATAGAAGCGTCACTTGCGCCCTTAATATCACAAGCCTTAAGCACATCACAAAGAGCAAGATGATGTCTTTTACAGAAGTCAATCTTTTCAGATATGGACTTGAGGGGTTTCTCGCCATATAACGCGGCAACTACGCGCCAGAATCTATTCTGAGGATTACCAAAGTAAAAGCCAATTTCTCGAGACTTGGGACTAGGCATTGATCCCAAGAGCAGCACGCGAGAGTCCGGGAAAATAATGGGATCAAGCGTGTTCTCTACATGCGTAAGCGCAGTTTTTGTACTATCGCTGGCAGGCTGCGGCGTCTTTGCAGCCACGATTACTCGCCTTCTTGCAGCGGCTCAACAAACTCCTGCAAATCATCAAGGCGCAGCACAGTTACTTGGCCATAGCCGGCTCCACCTGTAGTGCCCGTATCAATTCCCCACTTATCGCCATCTGACTGGACCCATTGCGCAAGACCATCAGGAGTAGTGGCGCTGCGATTCAAGTTTTTTGCACCAAAACTTGCTAACAAAGGTGTGGGTGTATGGCCACAAATTACAACGGGATACGCTGCTTCTGACGTGCGGAAATCCGTTGGATATTGCCAAAACTCTTCACGAATCCACAAAAGATCGTTTTCAGACTGCTTACTTAAGTACTGCTCCAAAGAAGCCTTATCCCAGGCGGTTGGCAAGGGAACACCGTTAGACCTTACGCCCGCATGAACCAGAACAAAATCTCTGCCTTGGACCTCAACGGTGGCGTACAAAGGAAGCGCCTGCAACCAGTCAATCAGCTCACTATATTCTTCTTCAGAAAGCGTCTTGAGCTCAGCAAGCGTTGCGTCTCCCCCGTTAATCTGCCACATAAACTGAGCTTCAATATCGGCTTCTGGGTCTAACGCTTGCAGCGCAAGCTGCTCATGATTGCCCATTAAAACCGTACAGTTAGGAAGCTCGCGAATTGTCTTTATAGTGGCAAGCGAGCTAGGACCACGGTCAATCATGTCACCAAGACAATAGAACACGTCTGACTCGGTTGGATTAATACGCGCTAGAGCACGCCTAAGCGGCTCCACATGACCGTGAATATCAGAAAAAACGTACGTTGCCACAAAAACCTATTCTGTCGAACCTTCATCTGCAAGCGTCTGACCATCAAAGTTCAGATTTTGCGTAAGCTCTTTTGCAGTATCAAGATTAAAGTCTGGCGAGAAGAAAACGTCAAGTGCATATGGCACATTTGCCAGCGCATGGTCATACAAATCCCAGAAGCTCTCTTTGCGCACCTCTCCCGTAAAAGGATCAGTCCACTCATTTCCCGCTCTGTTATCAAAATCAGAATCAGAAGATTCTCTTGCCCCGTGAGAGAGCGCCTCAATCAAAGAGAACCTATTTGTACCAAAGGTGCGTTCAAGATGACCAAGCAGCTTTCTCTTCTTACCTGTTGGCGAATACGCTAGATGCTGGATAATCCTAAAATCAACAGCAGCTGACGAGAAAATCCTGGTATCGGTAGGTTTTTCATACGTCCATAGCAACACAAAGAAAAACACTCTATCCAAAACGTAAAGCGTATGCAGCGATGCCTTCAAAACTTCGCTATAAGGCCTATAGGTAGCTACCGTTTTACCAAGATGAGCGTAAAGAATTGCCTCATCAAGGTCCTTCTCGATTTCTGCATGTACTTGATTTTTAGCAGATTCATCCAAGCCCTCAACACCTTGAGAGGTAAGCATATTCTGCCAATAATAAACAAAAGGATGAGCAGTGGAATCAAGCATATAGTGGCAGAGGAATCCCGCAATATAGGCGCGAGCAACCGCAACGTCTTTAAGTGGCAGAGGCGCAATTGCATCTCGCATAGAAAGAAGAAGTTCGGGCGTTTTTTCTTTATGCATGATCGACGCATATTTAGCGTAGCGATGCAGCAGCGGATCTGCTGCTAAATAAAACAGCGGATCTGGACCTTGGTTGCCCAACAGAAAAGCTTCTCTCTCTTCCATCGTAGAAAAACCAAGTTTGCCTGCAGCTATATCAAAGGCATCCTTACCAAAGAAGTCATGAGTCAAAATTGCGGGCATGTCCATTCCTTTCAGATTGCTACCATCCATTTTACCCAGCAATGGCTCCCTACGTTAGAGAGAATATAAAACAGCATGTAGTCACTATTGTGAGCAAGTTACCTCTAAGCTCTCTTCAGCTACCGTCTGCCGATTAATACGCCTTACCCCCTGTAGTAATACTTAAATATTTGATATCTTTAAACATACTTGGGGGAGATATTTTCTGTCTGAGCCATCTAGCTTGTATTGCGACTACAAGCTGGGAAAGTAAGGATCTAAGGAGTGAGGCATTCCTTACGGCACAGTAAAGAAAAAACCTGCAAAGACAGAGAATATCTAATTGAGGGGAGCAATCATGGCATGCTGCTATGAGAAGCTTATCTCTGCAGGTAAAAATAGTCTCTGCAGAGCCAAAACATCACGTTCTTCTGACATAAAGAAGCGTGAGTAACATGAATACGGCAAGAAAAATCAAACTCTATAGGATGCTTACGGCCCTTGCCTATGGCGACGCTTATGGCATGCCAACAGAGATGATGTCACCACACCAAATTGATTTTGCATTTCCTGATGGAGTTCAAAGTCTTTCAAATCCACCTAAAAATGACTTTTTTGGAAGACCTTTTACCGCAGGTCAGACAACAGATGACACAGCAAATGCAATCATTTTGACTAAAAACATCATTGATAACCAGGGAGTTTTTAACCAATCCCACTACTTTGATGCCCTAGAAAATTATGTGGCAACAGAGCCAAACGCTGCTCAGGTAGTTGGCCCTTCTACAAGAGCTGCGTTAGCTAATCGACTTTCTGGCCACTCGCTTAAAACATGCGGTCGCCTTGGAACCACTAACGGATGCGCCATGAAATGTGCGCCGATGGCTTCAATTGTGAGCTGGAAAGACAAACATGCGCTCATTAACAGCGTTACTGATCTTGCGCTTCCCACGCACGGAACCAACGTAGCTATCATGGGCGCATCAATGATTGTGGCCGCCATAAGCAGAGGTCTTTCTGAAAACTCGTTTACGGTTGAGGACGCTCTTGAAACTGCTTTAAGTTACGGACACCGAGCTCTCTACACAAAAATTGGTACACAAATGCCTATGCCTAGCATGTATCAAAAGTGCATCATGGCATTGGAATTCTGCGAGGGCGCCAAAAACCTTGAGGCTCCCCTAGCAGCATCAAGAGACATCTACGACTACTGCGGCTGTGGTTATGAAACCATAGAGACCATACCTGCAGTTCTAGCGGTGGTAAAGCTCTCTCAGGGTAAGGTCTCTAGAGCGGCGAGAATAGCCGCGGAGATGGGTGGAGATACAGACACCATTGGATCTATTGCCTGCGCTATTTGCTCTCAGATTCACTATGATGTTTTGCCTGATGAAGTGCATCTGCTTGAGCGCGTCAATGGATACCAGTTTGAAAAACTTGCAAACGATTTGGAAAACGCCACTTCCCTACCGTATGATGTAGCTATCTAGTTTGCGCTCTTTGCGCCATAGCATACGTTTCTTGTAGGAGGCGCCATGAGCTCCTGTGCTCTTATCGATTTGCATGTCCACCTTGATGGATCAATCCCACTTCCTGCCGCAGCTCAACTTGCAGCAGATGCGGGACTTGATTTCTCTTTGGCTGAACTCCAAAAAAAGATGCAAGTCCCAGCTCATTGCCAGGATCTTAACCAGTATCTTGCTACATTTGAGCTGCCGCTCAAGCTTATGCAGTCAGCACAGGGCATTCGTACGGTTGCAAAGGCATTTCACGAGCAACTTGACGCAGAGGGTATTCTCTATGCTGAACCTCGCTTTGCACCAGGAAGTCTTACTGCAGGAGGTCTTTCTCAGCAAGAAGTTCTTAAGGCTGCTCTTGCTGGTAGAGCTGACTTCTATGCAGAGCATCCACAGTCAGAGCTCCACACGGCATACATTATTTGCGCTATGCGTGGCACAGGTAAAGAGCTTAAGCACAAAAATGAAGAGTCAATTGATCTAGCGGCAGCATACCTTGGAAATGGTGTCGTAGCAGCAGACTTAGCAGGAGCAGAAGCGCTCTTTGCCACAGAGAATTTCTCGTCACTTTTTGCTGAAGCACAAAGAAAAAATGTTCCTTTTACTATCCACGCGGGAGAAGCTGCTGGTCCAGAAAGCATCAAGGCTGCACTTCGACTTGGCGCACAGCGTATTGGTCACGGTGTTCGCTCTTTGGAGGACGCGGGTGTTATCCAGGACCTTAAAGCTGCAAATGTTGCGCTTGAGATTTGCCCTACCAGCAACCTTCAAACGCGCATCTTTGAGTCAATAGAGCGTTTCCCTCTTGAGCAACTGCTTGATGCTGGCCTGACGGTTACTATCAACACGGACAACATGACTGTCTCCAACACTACCCTCTCGCACGAGTTTGAGCTTTTACAACAGCACTGCGGTCTAGATAAAAATACCGCACGTGAGCTTGCTGAAAATGCTGCACGTGCGGTATTTAGTGATTCTAGCGAGAAGGACCGTCTACTTGCCCACCTTAGGCAATAGTAGCCTCATATCCTGCCTGAACAACAGCATCAACCAATGCGCTATCAGCGACATCAGAAGACAGCTCAACAACAGCGCTCTTCTCGTCAAGTGAAACGGTTGCCTTAGAGACACCCTCGACAGCCTCAAGAGCCTGTGTGACGTGTGCAACACAGTGCTGGCAAGACATGCCCTCTACGTTTAGTTTCTTCTCCATATAAGATTCCTCCTTCTGTGACGCGGATGCGTCGTTTATGGACTTAGTTTGGACGTCAATGACTGGTTTTGTGTCATGAGCGTCTTGGCGAGTTGCTGAGCTGGTATTCTTTGGCTTCCAGGTACGCAGGCGCAGTGCATTGCATACAACAAAGACTGACGAGAAGCCCATGGCGGCTGCACCAATCATAGGGTTCAGCGAAATGCCAAATGGATACAACAGACCCATAGCAACAGGGATACAAATGGTGTTATAGAACAGAGCCCAGAACAGGTTTTCTTTAATGTTGGTCATGGTGGCGCGAGAAAGCTCAATTGAGGTAGCAACATCAGCTGGATCAGACTTCATCAAAACAATGTCAGCGGACTCAATAGCAACATCGGTACCTGCACCAATTGCAATTCCCACGTTTGCTCGCGCAAGCGCTGGAGCATCGTTGATGCCATCGCCAACCATAACAACATTTTCTCCAGCGTCTTGGAACTGCCTAATGTAGGACTCTTTTTGGCTTGGCAAGACATCAGAGATAACCTGGTCAACACCAAGCTCCTTACCTATGACGTTTGCCGTTGTTGCCTGATCACCAGTGAGCATGACAGACTTAACGCCCATAGCACGAAGACGAGCAATGGTGGAAGCGCTAGTTTGCTTTACCTTGTCGGCTACAGCAATAACACCAAGAAGCTTACCCTCAAGTGCAAAGTACAGCGGTGTTTTTGCCTGTTCAGCTAGCTGCTGAGCCTGAGAAGTCAGCTCTTGTGTGCTGATGCCCTCCTGCTCCATAAGACGAGCGTTTCCTGCTACAAGGCGTTTCTCGCCAACCTTTGCCGTAAGGCCACCACCAGCAACCTGTGAGAACTCCTGTATGTCAACAAAGCTGCCTGCAGACTCTCCAAGCTTCTCTTGAGCGTACGTAACAATTGCCTGCGCAAGTGGATGTTCGCTCTTTTGCTCAAGCGCATATGCGTACTCAAGCAGCTGCTGCTCGGAAGTTCCACCTGCACAAAGTACGTCAGTTACGCTCGGCTTGCCCTCAGTGAGCGTTCCGGTCTTATCAAGAACAACCACGGTTGCTCGGACTGCGCCCTCAAGCGCCTCGGCAGACTTGACCAAAATGCCATTTGAAGCGCCCAAACCAGTGCCTACCATGATGGCAGTAGGTGTTGCCAGACCAAGTGCACAAGGGCACGAAATAACCAGAACAGCAACAGCGTGCGAGAGAGCAACCGCAAAGTCACCAGGTGCCACAAAGACAAACCATGCTGCAAAGGTTACCAGCGCAATTCCAATGACAACAGGTACAAAGATGCCAGCAATGCTGTCAGCAAGACGCTCGATAGGTGCTTTGGAGCTTGTTGCCTCGTCAACCAGGCGGATAATGCCTGCAAGTGTAGTGTCATCGCCAACAGCGGTGGCACGCATCTTAAACCAGCCGCCGGTAGATACCGTAGCACCTGTCACGGATTCGCCAACGGTCTTACTTACAGGAACGGGCTCTCCGGTAATCGCGGACTCATCAACAGATCCTTCTCCCTCGATGAGCTGGCCATCAACAGGAATTGACTGACCAGCCCTTACCACAAGCACGTCTCCAACCACAACGGTATCTGCAGGAACTTCTTGTTCAACACCGTCTTTGACGAGAATAGCAGTCTTTGGGGCAAGGTTCATAAGTGCGTTAATTGCACCTGTGGTATGACCTTTTGCGCGAGCCTCAAAGAACTTACCCAAGGTAATCAGAGCAAGAATCAAACCTGCGGACTCAAAGTACATGCCGTGCATTGCCTGGTGAGCTGCAGTAATGTCTCCTGCAACAAAAGCGTTTGCCATCTGGTACAAACTGACAACACTGTAGGCAAACGACGCTGCTGAGCCCAGCGCAATGAGCGAGTCCATATTAGGGGCGCCATGCAGCAATGAGCGGAATCCACCAACAAAATAGTGGCGACAAATAAACAGAATAGGAATGCAAAGCAAGAGTTCGGTAAGAGCCAAGTTCATCATGCCATTCATACCAGAAACAGCAGGCGGAACAGGTGCTCCCATCATCTCACCCATGGCAAGATAGAACAGTGGAATGGCAAACGCCATTGAGGAGATAAGTTCAATCCTCTTTTGCTTTACCGCCTTTTCTGAAGCATTGGTAGCATCTGCCTTAGTAGTTGCAGCAGAATCTTTTTTGTCGCTACGAGGTGTTGCCTCATAGCCTGCTTTGCTTACTGCGTCAGAAATCTGCTTGAGGGTATCTGGATTACCGTCGTAATCAACTTCCATAGAATTCTTAAGCAGATTAACGCGAGCCTCAGAGACACCAGAAACAGAGTTTGCCGCCTTCTCTACGTGCGCAGAACAACTTGCACACGTCATTCCTTGTACATCAAAAACTTTCTGATCCATAACGCCACCTTACATAAAACGCTTAAAGAGGTCCATGACCTCATTAATAACTTCTGTATCACCCGACTGGATGCGGTCAACCACGCAAGACTCCAGGTGATCCTGCATTACTTCTCTTGAGATGGCCTTAACCGCAGACTCAACTGCTGCAAGCTGAATAAGGACGTCTCCGCAATAACGATCCTCATCGATCATTGTTTTAATGCCATTGAGCTGGCCGATTGCACGGTTAATACGGCGAGAAACTCCACTTTTAAGCTCGCTTGAGCGAGGAATAGCCTTGTGATCACAATGACAACAAGTTTCCTGTGGTTGGCTGTCTTTCTGAGCCATCTGTCCTCCTTTGCATACCCTAAGGGGGTATTAGTTTCTGTAAACAGTATACCCCCATAAGGTATTTTTATGCAACAAAAAAACAGCAACCGAAGCCGCCGTTTTTATCTACCCATGATTCCCATAAAACCTCCTTCAAATACCCTTATGGTTTATTAATATCCGAAGGAAATTACCCCTTATGGGTATCTTTATACAGTATTTACAAATGCATTCCCTCTATTTGACCAGTAATTCTCTGTCTGTTGTTGCAAAAAGAGATGAAAGCAAGCGTTATCAATATCCATAGAAGTTCTAAGAGCAACGCATAACCACACAATAGAAACGCATCACTTGTATTAAAACTCAAAAATAATCCGACACTTTCAACAATCCATGAAATCGGAATGCACTTGCAGATAGAAATCAAAGGGTTTGGAAATAAATAAAGTGGTATAACAGCTCCAGAAAGTATGGGGATACTTATTGATAATAAGTTTAGTACAGCAAATCCATCAGTTAACAATAAACCAATTACTGAAGAAAATACTCCAAATATAGCGCCACCAAGAGAAGCAAGAATAAGGGATATGCATAAAGGAACAAGTAGGGCCAGAACATCAGCTGCTGCAATATAAAGAACAATAACTGAGGTTATAAGAGAACTCATAAAACAAATAACAGTAATTGTTATGTATCTAATTAAAAAGAATACCATTGCACGGTTTTGAGAAATCAAATACATAAAAATTGTTTTAGCAAATCGATCTTGAACAATAATATTGGCCGAACATTGCATTGCAGAAAGCCATGACGATAAAGTTAAAATTCCTACAAGCAGTGACATACTTGAGGCAGAAAGCTGCATACCAAACAGAATAAAGTATAGATATGAAAAAATAGGTTCAATAAAAAATTGAATGCAAAAAGCTAAAATAGAGCCGTAGCTGGATAAAGAAGTCAATGATATACAAATTGCAGGATAGATATATGAAGTAATTTTTTTCATAATTATGAACAATCTCCATCCTTGCGAAGATTTGAAAATGCTAATTGAATTAGAAACCGTCCTAAACAAACATATGCAATCGAAAAAATTAAACAAACAACCGAATACAAGAAAAAATCTTGCACAGTAGCTGAGGTAATTAACTTTACTGCTGGAGTCAAAGGATGTAAGTATGCGATTATACGCATTGGTAATGGAAAGTTTTCTATTGGTAAAACTATACCAGACCCTATCCATATACCAGTTAGAATAAGGCTTTCAAATGATGAAGCATTTTTTGTTAAAACATATAAAGAAGACAAAACCAAAGATGAAGAGGCGCATGCAACCGTTGAAAAAAATAGTGCCAATATCTCATTTATAGAAAGAATAATAGGAACACCAAAAAATAAGCTAAGAAGAATAGAGCACGGTACTCCAAGAACTAAACCTAATGTAGTTGCAGAAAAGATAATTGGATAAAAAATATTAGCAATTCCCTTCGGACTTATAAACAAATAATCCAAAGTTCCCTGATAACGCTGATATCCAATAATACCTGTTGAGAGAATTGTAGAAGCCCATATAGTTGCGATAGATGAATAAACCCAAAATGAATGATTACTAGACCCCTGAATCATTGAAAAAATCTTAAACAAAGAGAAGCTAAAACATGATCCAAGAACACTTATTAAAAAGAATGGAGTCGTTAAAAACATACTCGTATGAAAGCGTAACATCTGCAATTCTGAGCGCATATCAAAAATTGAATTAACACTATCTTTCATTATCTTTTCCCATTACAGCAAGGTACACCTCTTCGAGTGAAGCACGTCTTTCATTGACTTTCTTCCAACCAAAATCATCAACACATAAATCAAAAACCATTTTCTTATTTCCCGACACATCCACATAAATTGAATCAAACTTCTCAAGAACTTCAACTGACGCAATTCCAGAACATTCCTTTAGAATTTTAATTTTAGATTCATCAAGACAATCAGTTATAAACGTGTATACGCCCTCTATTTTTACTTTCTGCCTTAACTCCTCTAGGCTGCCCAGAAAAATACACTTTCCTTTTTTGAGAACAAGCACGCGATCAGCTAATAATTCAACCTCTCTCATGCTATGAGACGTAAGTAAAATACCACTAGGGATATGACGTAACTCAGCGATAAGCCGCCTGACGTCTGCCGCATTATTTGGATCTAAACCAGATGTTGGCTCATCAAGAAGAATTAAACTATGAGCTGAAATTAAAGCTCTTGCAAGATGAAGCCTTTGTCTCATTCCCCTAGAAAAAGTTGATACATTTTGATTTGAAAATTCAACTAAATGTACTTGTTGAAGGGCATTTTTAATTCTTGATTCTTGCTCATCAAAAGGGACACCACTCACTTGCGCAAAATATCTTAAGTTATTAATAGCAGTAGCATGAAGATAAAACCCATTTTCTCCACCAAGAACTAAAGAAATATTCTTACAAGCCTTGCGAGGACATTTAAGAACGTCTACACCACATGCTTCTACTTCTCCACAATCTGGGAGTAAAAGCGATGAAGCAATTTTTACTAAAGTAGTCTTTCCAGCGCCATTCGGTCCGAGTACACAAACTATTTCCCCTAAATGAACAGAAAACGACACATTATCTAAAACTATACGTTTCCCTTCTTTCATCCTGTATGATCTACTTACTTTTTTTACACTCAGAGGAAGTAAAATATCATGGTCAAGATTTGATTCCCGCTGGATCATTTTTCATCTCCTCTCGGACCGTACTAAATATATATTCTTCTTTAATGTATCTTGAACAACTTATCAATTATCGAAAAAATTACTTACTTCTCATCCTCGTCTTCATCATTTACCACGCCACTAATCCCCAACGTTTTCTGAGCCTCATCGAGATTTTCTAATGCGGTAACAGTTCTCAATTTTCTACTCATAACATTTGTTCTTGTAGTCAAAATGGTATCCAGTGCTTTTTCTGCTTTTTGAACTTGTGATCGAGCCTTTTCTAGCTGAGCCTGATACGTCTCAAACTCTGTCTTAACCGCAGAGAGTACCTTTTGAATCTCGTCTGCATGCTTCTGAATAGCAACAGATTGGAATCCCATTTGAAGACTGTTAAGAAGCGCAGCCATAGTGGAAGGTCCACACACATTAACGCGATACTCTCTCTGTAGCTGCTCAAGCAAACCCGTCTGACTGACTACCTCTGCATAAAGTCCCTCAAAAGGAAGGAACAAAATAGCAAAGTTAGTTGTCTCTGGTGGAGCAATATACTTTGTAGAGATATCTTTTGCCTCTGCCTTAATTCGAGTCTCTAGACTCTTTTTAGCAGCAGCAATCGCCTCCTCATTACCTGCATTGATTGCATCTACTAGGTGCTCGTACGTATCTCCAGGGAACTTAGAATCAATAGGAAGCCAAACAGTCTCCCCTGACTCTCCAGGCAACTTAACGGCAAACTCAACACGCTCAGTAGAACCAGAAACAGTAGCAACATTCTCTTCATATTGCTCTGGAGAAAGAATGTCTCTTAGAATTGCGCCAAGCTGAATCTCTCCAACAATTCCACGGGTCTTAACGCCAGAGAGAACTTTCTTTAAGTCTCCAACACCCTCTGCAAGGCCGCGCATTTCTCCCAAGCCTTGATGAACTTGCTCAAGTTGCGTAGATACGCGCTGAAACGATTGAGTCATACGCTCATCAAGCGTTTTCTGGAGTTTCTCGTCAACGGTCTGACGCATAAGCTCAAGCTTTGCTTCATTCTCTTTACGCATGTCGCTGAGCTGTTTGTCAACAGTCTCTCTAACCTTACTAAGCTGCTCAGTTGAAGCCTGGGAAGTTGCTTTCATGTTGTCATCCACACGACGCTGAAAAGCATCAAAGCGAGCATCAAGCTGAGCAATGCGCTGGTCAGTCTGCTTCGTCTGATTTTGCAGTGTTGAGGTGAGCTTTTGATCAACTACCTCTCTTACCTTCTCAAGCTTTGTATCCATAAGCTCTTGCATTTTTGCCATGTTATCCGTAACACGACGATCCAACTCTTGGGAGCTTCTTATAAGCTCTGTAGATGATGTTTGACTTTGCTCTTGCAGCGTCTTTACTTGCGAAAGCTTAGAGGAAAGTGTAACAAGGCTCACGATAAGCACAATGACAACTACAGCCAAAACTAACAGCACAAGCAAATCCACAAGGCTCCCCTAACTCATAGCAGAACAAACAAACACAAATACAGCAAACGCAATCTGAGTGTTAACCAAAAATTCCGTAAATTGCTTCTGCAATGCTATTAGTAATGCTCTCTACAATATTCTCAAAAGGATTATCGGAATTAACGTCTTTATCTCCATAAGGATTAGTAAAGTAATCCCAGAATTCCTGCCACCAATTTTGCTGACGATAATACCTATAGGAATCATCATCTTCAGTGCGATCCTGCTTATCATCAGTATCGTTGTTTGTTTCGTTCTTGCTGTTCTTTTCTTTCTCTTTCATAGAAGAAAGCGTCTCATCAGAACCAAGCGTGACGTTGATGGTAAGGCGGTCTTCTCCACGCATGATTTCTACAGGAACTGTCTCTCCAATCTTGTGGGAACGAACGGCAATAATAGCTGCATCAGCAGAAACTACGCGCTCTCCACCAATAGAGACAATAACGTCACCCTTTTTAATACCAGCATCCTCTGCAGGACTATCATCAAGAAGGCCTGCTACATACGCACCGTAATCTACCGAGAGATCATTGCGCTTTGCAAATCGAGGAGTAACGGTCTGCATAGAAAGACCAATATAGGCATGCTTAACTTGCTGGCCAGAAAGAATCTGATTTGCAATATCAATGGCATAGTTAGAAGGAATTGCAAAGCCAATACCTGCAAATGACTTGGTATCTGACGAGAACAACGTACAAATACCCACAAGCTGACCATTAGAGTCAACCAGAGCGCCGCCAGAATTACCTGGGTTAATAGCTGCATCAACCTGGATGAGGTTTGCATAAATAGTGGTTTCTCCACCCTCTGTCTCAAGCATATCTCCACGAGAAAGAGCAGACACGATACCTGCAGAAACAGAGTGATCAAGACCAAATGGGCTACCAACACTCATAACCCAACTACCAGGAGCCAAGTTATCGGAATTACCAATCTCAATTGGAGTAAGGCTATCTCCTTTAAGATCTGCATGAAGAACGGCCAGGTCAGAGGTTGGATCTGTACCAACAACAGTACACTCATACTCTTTATCATTAACGGAGATAGAGAACGTATCCATACCCTCAATAACGTGGTAATTGGTAAGAATGTCTCCATTTGTGTTCAATACAACGCCAGAACCGGTTGAGCCTGATGAATCACTGGTAGCCTTAACGGACACAACCGAAGGCAAAACCTTAGAAGCTACCGTTTCTGCCGTCTTAGTATCAGTTGGTTCTGCAGCAGGACGAGACGTCGCTGCTTGAGAAATAGTTGCCTGACCAGATACTGCAGGGAGCTTAGAAATTCCCTCTCCCAAAGCAATGGTAGGAACACAAGCAACGGCAAAAGCAATTGCACAAGCTGTTCTTTTTACACTTGAGCTTTTGAACATAGACATAAATCCAGTCTGCTTAACTGGCGAGAAACGCTTATAAACAGCGGTATCTGTGGTTAAACCATGTGCTTGGTTCTCCATAGACATCCTCCTTAACATCACTTTGATGCAAACAGCTAACGCACATAATTCTGCGCTAAACATCGATTTTTCAATATGTGTATTCTACCCGTTATACCGGACAAAAATTCGTTTCTCATTATGAGAAAGACGCGCGGGAGTCCTGCTCGTAAGTAAGAAGTTTCAGATCCCATTAAATGCAGTTTGTACCTGCGATTATGCTCTAAACAGATAGCCTACACCACGTACCGTCTCAAGATGAGCGGCTGCTTGAGGACCAATCTTTGAGCGAACACGCCTGACGTGAACGTCAACTGTTCTGGTACCGCCGCAGTATTCAAAGCCCCAAACGCGCTGCAAAAGAGCCTCACGTGAGTATGCACGAGACGGATGTGTTGCCAAGAATGACAGCAGCAGATACTCCATATACGTAAGATCAACAGGAGATTCATCAATATAAACCTGATACGTTGCCAGGTTAATCTTTATATTGTCAACAATAACCAAATCTCTAGAAGTGCTCTCGGTACCTGGCCACAAAAGCAGCGAGCACCTAAGGCTAAACTCCTGGATAGTTGCAGTAGACAAAATAAAATCGCTCTTACCCTGAACAGGCAGAACAAACTTAGAAAGATTATCAAGGTCAGCAACAAACAGGCGAGCAATTCCGCCATTTTGCGCAGAATAATTCTCTACCGTGCTAATAACATCCTGGGAAAGTTCTTTCTGATCAAGAATAATCAGGTCAAAGGTATGACCAGAAGCCGCAGCCTGAGAAAATGAGGCTGCATTTGCAAGAGCAATAGACACATCAATGACATGCGAAAGTTCACGCATACGTTCATGTAAGCGTGTCGTTGCAGATACAAGAAGAATATTCTTGTGATGCATCGATTCCCCCTAGGATAAGCTTAATCTTATAAAGCATACCACAAGCTGCGAATAAAGAGCAGATATACCTTATTATCTGCAATTAGAGCGAGAAGATCTTCTCGCCCTAAAATATTTTTTACGTTTGCGTATTAATTCTAAAAAGTATGGGTTTTACGCAAGAGCGCCAATGAACTCAGCTGTTCGAGGGTTTTGTGGATTGTTGAAAATGACATCAGGAGTACCTTGCTCAACTACCACTCCTCCTTCCATAAAGACCACGCGATCTGCCACGTCTTTTGCAAAACCCATCTCGTGCGTTACCACAATCATGGTCATACCAGAGTTCTTTGCCAGATCACGCATGACGTCCAAAACACCACGAACAAGCTCGGGGTCAAGCGCGGAAGTAGGCTCATCAAACAGAAGTACATTTGGATGCATAGCAACGGCGCGAGCGATTGCAACACGCTGCTGCTGTCCACCGGAAAGCGCACCAGGCTTGAAGTCTGCTCTATCGGCAAGGCCAACAGCCTCCAGCTGCTTTAGCGCCTCTGCCTCTGCCTCCTCTTTTGACTTTCCTAGAACCTTAATCTGACCAATCATTACGTTCTCTTTGACCGTTAAATGACCAAACAGATTGAATTGCTGAAAGACCATTCCGACATCTCTACGAAGGGTGTTAACCTCTGCCTCGTTTGTGTCCGTAATCTCTTGATCTTCAATAAGAATATGGCCTGCAGAAGGAGTCTCTAGCAGATTAATACAACGAAGCATAGTGGATTTACCGGAGCCAGAAGGACCAAGCACAACCACTACTTCACCTGGCCAAACAGTCAGGTTAACGTCATTTAAGACATGCGTTGATCCAAACGACTTATTGAGGTGCTCAATACGAACAATAGGATGTTCACCTGACTCGAAAGCATGGTTAGTAAGCGGCTTATCGCGCTCAAATGCCTCTTGTGCAGCAACTTCAGCATCCAAGGCAAGTTGTTCTGTGTTCGACTTCTTTTTGAAAGAAAAGAAAGACATTAGTTTTCCTCCTTGGAAAGAGCTTGAGTCTTACTAGCTGTAGCGCCTGCTGTTTTACCTGTTTCTGACTGCTCCATGCGTTTCTCGATAGTGCCAACTACCTTAATGAGTGGCAAGGTAATTGCCAAATAGAACAGAGCGGCCGTCATATATGGCGTCATGTTTCCCGTTGAGGTGGTGAGGTTTTTAGCAAACATCATCAGCTCCATAACACCTACAGAAGAAAGCAGCGAGGTATCTTTGTAGGAAGTAATAAAGTCGCTGGTAAGAGGTGGAATAACACGGCGGATAGTTTGAGGAATGATGATAAACGTCATGGTCTGGAAACGATTCATACCAAGAGAGCTTGCTGCCTCATACTGACCCTGCGGAATTGATTGAATGCCCGCGCGGAAGATCTCTGAAAGATACGCAGATGAGTTAATGGCGACCACAATAAAGCCAAGCAAATTGGCGTCCAGATTGATATTTAGCATAGGAAGACCAAAGAACAGAATATAAATCTGCAGGAAAAATGGGGTGCCACGCAAAAGATTGATATATACCACCGCTAGAGCACGCAGAAGTGGATTCTTAGAAATCTTAAGCAGTGCAAATCCCATTCCCAATACAATAGCTACAGGATAAGCGCAAATTACAATTGCAAGGCAAACCAGCCATCCAGGAAAGAGCATCACAACTGAAGAAACAATCAGTTGAGGCTTTAAGAACATGCCCAAAAAGTGATTGGAGTTCCACGCTTCCACCCAAGGCTGAGCATCAAGCCAATTCACCAGAGCCTGAACTGGCGTGTTAGGAATAATGGTGATTTCGGGAGAAGAGGCAAGCTTTTGAGTTCCCTGCTCAGTGGTATAGGTTCCCTCGACAGAGTACGAACCGCCGTCAGCAGGAAACTTCATGCCGGAAATCTCTACACGAATCAGCTTTTGAGCATCCACGGGTGTTGCAAAAGAGATCACAACCTGCGTTCCCTGGACGCTTGCAGTTGCCTCGATCTTCTCGCGCGTAAGACCTGAGAGAACGGTCACCTTAGTAGTTGCGCTCTGCAAATCGGAGCCCTCTGGAAGTTCCAAGACCAGCTGGGATACCTGCTCGTCCTCAACTGTTCCCTCCCAGGTCAAACGGGTCTCTTTGCCACCGATAACGCCATTGCCTTCCGTCTGGTTTGACTTAGCTGTTGCCTTATTTGTGGTGAGAGCAAAAGCACTCTGAACAGAAAACACGCTCAGAGACATAAAGAACAGCCCACTCAAAAGAAGCGTAGCGAGAAGAACTACAAGCAGTGAGGAGTACGCACGATTATGCGAGAGCTTTGACTTAGCTGAATTATAAGCCGTACTCTGAGGTGCAGATTCAGCTTTGAAACTCGCAGATGACATGCACAAGGACAGTTGCTGTCCTGACATAGTTTTGTGCAAAAGTGCAATCACGTGATACTCCTTTAGAGCTTAGTTGCGATAAATCCTGATGAAAACAGTGAGTGCTTGAAGCCAAATCTGACTTCAAGCACTTTTTACTGAGCTGATAAAACTAGATGTTAGAGCCAAACCATTTGGTTTTGAGAGCAGTCATGGTTCCGTCCTTCTCCATGTCTGCAAGAACCTTGTTAATTGCTTCGGTCAGTGCGGGATTGTCCTTAGAAACAGCAATGCCATACTGCTCACCTGTTGGAATCTCTTTTGCAATAGTCAGATCAGAGTATGAAGTGCTAATCAGATTGGAAGCAACAGGCAAGTCAATGACCATAGCATCGTACAAACCGGTTTGGACTCCTGCCATTGCTGCAGCAACATCGTCTACAGAAACAATAGTTGCCTTTGGAAGGTTTTCCTTAGCCCAGTCCTCGCCGGAAGTACCTGTCTGAACAACAACCTTCTTAGAGGCGTCGTTGAGCGTCTGCTCGGTCTCGGTGCTGCCAGACTTAACAACCAGAGACTGATTGGAGTCGAGGTAAGAAGTAGTGAAGTCTACCTCCTGAGAGCGCTCGTCAGTGATAGTAATACCTGCGATAGCAACGTCTGCTTTGCCACCCTGCTTAATAGTTGGAACAAGGGTGTCAAACTTCTGATTTGGCAGGTACGTAACCTCAAGATTGAGCCTTTTTGCAATCTCGGTAATAAGATCAACGTCAAAACCAACAGGAGTAGTTGAGTTGCCTTCAAAATACTCAAAAGGCTGGAAACCAAGCTCTGCAACAACAGTCAGATGGCCCTTAGTTACCAGCGTATAGCTTGAATCAGAGGATGAAATAGTATCCTGTTGCGCATTTTCTTGCTTAGTTGACGAGCAAGCCATAAGACCAACAAGTGCACATGCCATAAAAACAGCAGCTACGCCCTTTAGGGCATTCTTTTTAACGGTAGTAACCAGTGACGATTTCATATTTGCCTCTTCCTGAATAAATCTGAGCTGAAATTCATTGGAATGAATTATAGGAAGCAAATATTAAAAATCTACTTATAATTTTATCTACTATTCTCGTTTTTATTGCATAAAAATGGCGAGAAGAACAACTTCTTTGTATAAATGACTATTATTTAGTCATTCTATCCAATAAAGACCAGGTAAAAGTAATTTTTTCAGTTCATAAAACGGTAACAATTTGAAAAAGAAAGCAGTAATCTTCGCGAAAAACAAGTGTTTCTCGTCAAAAAACCCTGCTCTGAATAAATCAGAGCAGGGTTCAAAGATACATATAACGGCAAGTGAAATAGTTGCTTAGCAACCTGCGTAGTACTTCTGAGTATCCCAATCAGTGACGGTGAGACAGAACTCACGCCACTCCTCTGCCTTGCGCTCGCATAGATACGAGAAGATATGCTCACCAAGAGCATCTTTAAGAAGCTCAGACTGCTTGAAGCGCTCAAGTGCCTCTCCAAGATTAGTCGGGAGCTTCTCGCCATAATCGGCAGGATTTCCGCCCACAAACTCTTCAGGAAGCGAGAGACCCTCTTCAATGCCCTTGAGACCGGCCATAAGCGTAACGGCGTTGGCCAAATAAGGATTTGCAGTTGGATCAGGGATACGCAGCTCAGCGCGGGTGGCGACGTGCTTGCCTGGCTTGTGCGTAGGAATACGAACCATAGCAGAACGGTTTTTACGACCCCAGGTTGCATAGGCAGGAATAGCATCACGATCAAAGCGCTTATAGGAATTAACTGTTGGGTTAGTAATAAGCATGTACTCAGGAGCGTACTTAATAAGACCTGCAATGTAGTGTTGAGCAAGCTCAGAAAGGTGGGCCTCGCTCTCAGTCTTTGGAGCCCAGAACAGAGACTCGCCATCGTGGTCAAGAAGCGACTGATTCAAAAGCATGGCTGAGCCAGGAACTCCCTGAAGAGGCTTTGGCATAAACGAAGCAAACACACCGTGAAGTGTTGCAATATGCCTGATAACCAGACGAGCAGTAACAATGTTATCCGCGCAAGTTAGTGCTTCTGCATAACGGAGCTCAACGCCGTTTTGAGCAGGGCCAGCTGCATGGAAAGAATACTGAACAGGAATAGAAAGATTCTCAAGTGCACGAGACGTGGAGTATCGAAGGCTATGGCTGAGGTCAGCAGAATTCAAATCAAGGTATCCAGCCTGATCAATAGGCTTTGGCTCAGTCCCGCTCACAAAATAAAAATACTCAAGCTTAGGGCCAACATTTGCGACATAGCCAAGGTCTTCTGCCTTGATAAAAGCATTTCTCAGTACAAGGCGTGGATCGCCTGTAAAAGCCTCACGTCGAGGAGTTTGAATATCGCAGAATACGTTTGCAACTACACCATCATCTGTCTTCCATGGAAGAATCTGGAACGTATCTGCGTCAGGGAATGCGAGAAGATCGGACTGCTCCTGGGAAGCAAAGCCGTCAACGTTGGAGCCGTCAAAACCAATGCCCTCAACAAAAGCCTCTTCTAGCTCCTCGGGGGAAATGGAGAGAGCTTTTAATCCGCCGAGCACATCGGTAAAACAAAGACGCAGGTAGCGAACGTCTCGTTCCTCTACCGTGCGAAGAATATAGTCAATTTTCTTATCCGTACTCATACGGTCCTCCCGGGTCAGAAAACTGGAATCGTAACTACCATGACACATTCTTGTTACGGCTATGTTTCCACTTCCCTGAAACCGGGCGAATGGTAAAAATTGTTAATGAAATTGTGACAATTGACCTATTGAGCGTCAAAAGCCTTATCGACGTCAGAAATCATTTTCTGAGCAACACCACAGTGACCGTCTCCACCGTGATGAGTGCCACAGCTGCTGGATGAAGAACAGCCAGAACAAGAACCCTCTTTTGCGCTCTTAAGTTGAGAGCGGACGCAAAGAGCAACAAGAGCAATGACGATAAGGACAACCAAAATATCAATAGGACTCATACAGATACTCCTCAGTTTGTTAACTACGGCATACTATACCCTCATTGCATGCTTGCATACGCTGAATCATAAATTATTTGCAGAATCTAAATTCTTACCAAAACAATTGAGAACTGCGCTCTAAGTCAAAGTGAACTGCCCCCCCATTTCTTATGTCCAAGTTTTGGGACGCAGTTCATATGCGGGTGATTATGATTCTGCAGCGTGTTAGCGTCGGCTTTTGCGTTTGGCGCGCAAAATAGTGCAGCTTTGGTAGGTTCTGCCGAAGAATCGACATATTCCTAATCAAGATAGCTAGGCAGCTAGGCGGTCGCACTACCTGATATGCATCTCTATGCATAAACTTCATCTAATATGCTTAAACATGAATAGACTTATATAAGAAATTTAACTATCGATAAATTCTGTATCTACGGAACACACCTAAGTCAGATAATCTGCTCAATTACGGCCATATTACACATCAAATGAAGATAATCTGCATGTTTGTGGTAATTTCTGCGTCATGTATACGTCTTTTTGACAGATTATCTGACTTAAGTGTGTTTTGAACTACCTCCTATTTCTCGTGTCCAAGAGATAGGAGGTAGTTCAATCGGAGGCTCTTTTTAGTTGCAGGTTTTATGCGCTTGCGACTCAATGCTCACCGTGCACACCGTGCGCGTGGTGCTCGTGCTCGTGCTCGTGCTCGTGCTCGCCGTGCGCGTGGTGCGCGCGACCCTCGTGCACGCCGTGCGCGTGGTGCTCGTGTCCCTCGTGGTCGCAGTGCTCGTGCTCGCAGTAGCCATGCTCGTGATCGCAGTGCTCATGCACGCAGTGACCGTGCTCGTGGTCGCAATGCGAGTGATCGTGCTCGTCAGCCAAGTCCGACTGCTCGTGCCAAAATGCTGGCACAAACACCTCGCGAAGTCCATGACGCAGCAGGTCGCGGCCGATAAACACGCACCTGGACTCTTCCTGAGGCTCGTCGCCCGTAATTGCCCACGCGCGCTCTACCAGGTCAAACTTGACCCACTGATTACCGCACGGTAGCGTACCCTTTGCGCGTGCAAGCTTTCCAAAAACGCCAGCTGACGCTGCATCCAGAAGCCAAATCAAATGTGATGGACTTGGAAGCTCAGCGTGAGTCAGCGCCATAGTCTCCAGGTCAGGGCCCTCGTCCTTCTCGCTAGCTGGATCTTTAAGAACAGAACCGTCAAGCGCGTGAGTCAGAAGACCATTCCACCACTCATCGGGAATATCAGCATACGAAGATTCGGCGATAACCTCTGCCTGTGGATTCATCTCTGCCGCAAGCTGTTTAATGGGCTCGGCGGCATCCTCACTACCTGGAGCCAGTTTAGAAACCACAACGCTCGCAGCGGCGCTCAGTTGATTGTCAAAAATCTCCGGGAAATCGGTGCGCTGGTTCTGCCACGAAACAGCATCAACCACAGTAACCGGCGCAAGCAAACTAATGCGCTCCCAGGCCACCTGATTCACGTTATCAAGAATGCTCTGCAGCTTAGCCACGCCAGTTGGTTCAACAATTAAATACTCGGGGTCAATGGTATTTGAAATGGTCAGCACCGACGTCGCAAAATCCTGCTTGCCCGAACAGCAAATACAATTCTCGGTAGACTCCCAAACCTTGAGGTCGGAGTCCTGCCTCAGACGGCGCGCATCGATGTCTGCCTGGCCATATTCATTCTCGTAGATAGCAAAATCACGCCCAGTCCGGCGCACGAGCTCCTGAATGAAGGTGGTTTTACCAGCTCCAAGAAAGCCTGATACAACAAGGATTTTCATGAATACAACCGCTTCCTAAACTCCGTTGGCGCTCACCAGCGCAAAAAGCTGGCGAGAAAAACGAACTTCTCGCCAGCTCAAACGTACTAAATCACGCGACCTAGTTGATTACCTAGTCGATAACAACAACTGGCTTGATGAGATCGGATGGCTTATCACGCATGGTGAAGAGAGCCTCCTCGAGGTGATCCCAGCCGTGATAGAGGTGAGTAACCTCTGGGTGAAGGTCAAGACGGCCGGAAGTGACCAGGCTGGAGAGCTTCTCCATGCGCAGACGGCCGCCAGGCATGAGGCCGCCACGGATGTCCTTGTGGCCCATACCAACGCCCCACTCGACGCGAGGAATGTTGACGTAGTCGCCGGAGCCGAGGTAGTTGACATTACCAATCTTTCCGCCAGGCTTGAGTGCCTTGACAGCGTCCTCGAAGGTCTCGCAACCGCCGCCGTCGACGCAGACGCGGTCAACGCCCTTGCCACCGGTGAGCTCCATGACCTGCTCCCAGATTGGGCCGTCCTTGTAGGAGATGAAGTCGGTTGCGCCGTAGCCCTTAGCTGCCTCAACGCAGACTGGACGGGTACCAACAGCAATGATGCGAGAAGCACCGTGAAGTGCAGCACCAGCAACGGACATGAGGCCGACAGGTCCAATGCCGATGACCAGGACGGTGTCGCCGAACTCAACGCCAGCCAACTCAACTGCGTGGAAGCCGGTTGGAACCATGTCGGAAAGGATGCAGGCGTCTGCTGGATCCATGCCCTCTGGCATGTGAGCGAGGTTGCCGTCAGCGTCGTTTACATGGAAGTACTCGGAGAAGACGCCGTCCTTGAAGTTGGAGAACTTCCAGCCAGCCAGCATGCCACCGGAGTGCATGGAGTAGCCAGCCTGTGCCTCAAGGGAGTTCCAGTCTGGAGTAATTGCAGGAACGAGGACGCGATCGCCAGGCTTGAAGTCCTTGACGCACTCGCCAACCTCGACAACCTCTGCGGAGCACTCATGACCAAGAATCATGTTGTGGCGGTCGCCGATTGCGCCCTCCCACAGAGTGTGAATATCAGAAGTACAAATTGCGACCGCAAGTGGCTTGCAGATTGCGTCCAGAGGACCACACTTTGGTGTCTCCTTCTCAATCCAGCCGGACTCGCCGATCTTGAGCATTGCATAACCCTTCATAAAACCCTCCTAAAATCTGTGTTTCTGCAGTTGAAACACTACCTACCTCGTGGAGGAGCACGCCTTTTGCGTGACACTGACGAGGCTTATAAACGTTTTTTGCGAAAGCTCGCTGCTTTGTTGCAGCCACAATTGGGTCCTCTCCACAACAAAACGACGAACACTCGCGAAGTACATTTTCAAGCACTTTTTTACGTAAATCTAGAACGAAACCGTGAAAGGTTGAGCAGACTTTCATGAATTTTAGGCTGGCGAGAAATGCGGTTTACAAATATCCGATATTTGCGCACGTAGACAATGCGTACGCTAACATACCGTTAACCAAACCTCCGACCGATGTGAAACAACGCTTATCGGCGAACGGTTACCGTTCACCGAATCAAAAGGGCAGATGTCCACTTTTCTGTTGTAAGCAAACGATGCCGAGTGGTATGAAGAGGCGTCTCGGCAGCTACGCAGGGGCGCTTTGTTATAAATCTGGCACATGAGTTTCTCGCCAAATGTCTTATGTTTGAGCACTTTTCTAGCGAGAAAATTTACCCGCCAGGAAGGAATTTACATGCCCATTGACAATCTGTTCAGAGACGCTGGCGTTCATCTTGACTGGCAGTATATAGTTTCATACGCCCTTCTGCTGGCTCCAGCGGTCGTTCCAGGAGTGTTATTTATTTACTCATTTATCAAGGAGCCTCGACAGTTTCGTAACGCGCTTTTTTTGTTTGCGACTCTGGCGTGGTCCTCGATTCTTCTGGTACTGATATTGGACAATCGTATTCTTGGCATAACTCTGATTTTTATTGTTATGCTAACTCCTATCCTAACTATTATATTTTTGCTGATTAACACCGTGGTTGTTGTAAAAAATAACGGATTTTCCTTAACGTCGATGTTGCCGTTTTTGATGGCCGGATTCCTTATTATGCTTCTTGCATCCCCGTCTATCGTGAATTATTTTGATCCGGATACTCCCCATGTTGTTGTCTTTTTGCTGGGACTTTTTACGCTTGAGGGCTTGTGGTTCTCGTTTACCTTTGTAGCCTTGCTGTTCTATTCGTGGTTGTATCGTATTCTTCCCCGCCATCGCCAGTACGATTACATCATCATTCATGGCGCTGGGCTTGATGGACCACGACCAACTCCGCTACTTGCGGGCAGAATCGATAAGGCACTTGAGCTGTGGAACAAGCAGCATCAACATGGAAAATTTGTTGCTTCCGGAGGTCAGGGAGCTGACGAGATAGTCTCCGAAGCTCAGGCCATGCGCGATTATCTTCTGGAGAAAGGCGTTCCTGCTGACGCGATCCTCATGGAAGACAAGTCGACAACTACCTGGGAAAATCTTAGGTACTCGCTAGCTGTGATTCATGACGACCGAGCAGCGAGCGTCAATGCCGTATTGAGCGTCGGCTCTACCGACGGTACCACCGCCACCGACGACGACGCCGCCACCGCCGCAGGCGACTTCACCACAGCGGTTGTTACCAGCGATTTCCACGTTTTCCGTTGCGCCGAATACGCCCACAACCTGGGTATTAAAGCAGACGGAATCGGATCTCACACAAAGGGCTGGTACTGGCCTACGGCTTTCATCCGCGAGTTTATCGCAATCACAAAAGCGCACCTCTGGCCCTACCTGGTCATTGGCGGCTTATATACGCTGGTCAACGTGCTCAACTACGCATTCTTTTATCTTGGAGTTGCATAAGCTAAGGGCGCTCGATCTTTTGCTCCGCGCCTGATTTGCTAGCGCGCCTGATTTCTACAAAGAATCTGTAAATCTGTGCCCCAAACACAGATTCTTTGCACTTTTCAGGCAGAGTTTAAAGCGCGTCCGAGTTCGTCCTTCCAGGGAGCCTGATTTTCTCGCCATGTCTGAATGATTTGCCGGAAAAGCGCACCATGTCTGAGCTATTTGCCGGTTTTTCTCGCCATGTCTGAGTAAATTTACTCAGACTTCATGCACTTTTTAGTCTCGCAATTCCAAGCCTCACTGATAGAGCTCACGCATCATCGCAGAAACCATGTGTTATCTGCGCCAAGTCAAGCTAGATCCGCAAAACCGTATATACTCGAATGAAGCGTTATCTGGCGAGAAGCCCCGTGTGCTCGGAACCCTCGTCGCGGACCCACCGACGCCCGCTGCTCGACGCTCGCCGTCGTGGCCACCTACGACCAGGAAGGAAGCCTGTGGAGACCTTCGAATTTGTGCTCATCGTTTTGACCTGCGTCGTAGCTTCCTCGGTCATCGACAAATTTGTTAACGTCTCCATCCCGGTCATCCAGGTGATTATCGGCCTGTTAGTTGCGCTCATTTTGCCCAGCGTCCAAGAGGTTCACCTAGAGTCCGAGCTCTTTATGCTGCTCTTCATTGCCCCACTCCTCTTCAACGAGACGAGAGAAACCAACATTCGTGCACTTCTCCTTAACCTGAACAGCATTTTGTCACTGGCAATTGCACTGGTGGTTGTCAGCGTTCTTTCGGTCGGCTACGCCCTCCATCTGATGGTCCCCTCAATCCCTCTAGCTGCGGCGTTTGCGCTAGCCTCAGCGTTAGGACCAACTGATGCAGCCACGGTTACCGCACTCAAGTCCAACATCCACCTGACTCATCGCCAGGAGATGCTTCTCTCCGGAGAGTCTCTGATTAACGACGCATCTGGCGTTGTCGCGTTTCAGTTCTCTGTTGCAGCAGCTGTTACGGGAACGTTTTCCCTGATAGATGCGGCGGGATCTTTTACGGTGCTCTTTGTAGGCGGCGTGGCAATGGGCATTGTCATCGGCTTTGTCTTCTCTTCTATCAACACAATGCTTGGTAGGTTGGGTTACGTGGACACTGTCGCAAACGTCCTCTACGAAGTATTGACGCCGTTTCTTGTCTATCTTCTTGCCGAAACCTTCCACGTTTCTGGCATACTTGCTGTTGTAGCGGCCGGCTTGGTGATTGCGCTCCCTCGAGGGCAGAGCAATAAAACGCTGCTTGCAAAGCAAAAATTAGTCTCGGATTCCACGTGGAAAGTCATCAGCTTCCTCATCAACGGTACCATCTTTGTCTTCCTAGGAATGCAACTCCCCCTTGCCGTGCTTCCTGGCACTAACGGAGGCCTCAATATCCTGCAAATTTTGGGCATCGTGATTGCAATTACCCTGTTCATGCACGCAGTCCGTTTTGCGTGGCTCTACGCGCTGGAAACTCACAAGCTCCACAAGGGTGGACATCTCTGCACCGGTAAAGATGACGAAAGCGACTCCGAAGACACTGCCGGCGAGAAGCCCGACGAGCAGCCCAAACCCACGTGCATTCCAAAGCCCATCTCCATCACGTCTGCCGAGCTCATCAAGAACGTGCTGGTTACCACTATTGCGGGCGCAAAAGGTGCGGTAACGTTGTCGATTATCCTCACCTTGCCACTCATGACCCAGTCCGGAGCAGCATTTCCGCAAAGGGATCTGCTGATTACCATAGCCGCCGGCGTTATTCTCGCCACGTTACTCTTGGCAGACAATCTGCTACCGGTGCTGTCAAAGTCTCCGGAAGCAGACTCTGACCTGCCCGAACGCCTCCACAAGGGAGAGATTGCTGTTTTGGAAGCAACGCTTGCAGAGCTCAGGAGTTTGCTGCAGTCGGAAAACGCCAATGCAAAGTATTTACCTGCACTTCGTTTGAATATTGCGCGCTACACCAATCGCCTATTTGCGTCTCACTTTACGGCGCCTAACTCAAGCAAGCTGATAAAAGAGTTGGTACTTCACGGAACCGAGGTTCAGCAGGAGTGCCTTGAGCAACTGCGCGAGCGCCACATCAAAACAAAAAATCCCATTCCGTGGGACCAAATTGTCGACGATATTACTTCAATCCGCAGGTCAGTAGGTTATTATGGACCCTTCGCAAACATTGCCTCAAAGACAAACCACCGCTCACGGATTGCCGTTGCTCTCCACGAGCTTAAACTAGCTGCTCAGCGCATCATCGATGGCGGTATCAGACACCTAGAAGACGCAGATCAGTCCTACTACCAGGCTTGTTTGTATGCGCTTGAGATGGAATACGCAGAGCTTGATGACCTGGAGCGCATTGCTAACGGTGACGATGAGGAGCTGGCGGTCATCGCGTCAAACCTGATGATTGACCATGAATCAGTAATTGAGTCTATTTGGAGTCGCATCAATATCAACAAGGAGCATGGTTCCAGCGATACTCAAGCCTCCTACCAGCTACCTTACAATCTGAGTTCACACAAGATATCGCCGCACTTTAGGCAGCAACTTGCGGATGCTCGAAAGTACGCCGACGACGTGGCAGAAAACGCGCTGCGTATTGAGCTGGACCAGATTTCGCGCCTGCAGTTTGAGGGCGTCATCGACCGCGAGGTTGCCGCTCGCCTGCGCGAAAACGTCTACTACCTGCAAATGACGTTGAGTGAGTAGCATGAGCGCTATACCAGACACGCACCCCAGCGCCGACACGGCTACACGTCCCGCCAACACTGCTGCGCACCCCGCCAACCACACGGCGAGAAAAACGATCATCTCCGGACTTTCTATCTACACACAGATGTCCTCTGTAGCTGGAGCGCCTGTTGTCTACCTCTTGGGAGACATGGCCGACAACTCCCCCGTTCAGGTACCGGTAGGCGTCAGCCTAGTGCACATTGGCGTTGACCTGTGGGAAGAGAACTTCTCGCCCTGGTGTGCTCCGCGCGTTTTTGCTAAGGGACCCAACTTTGGTGATGGCGCCCAGAAAACGCTCGACACCCTCATCAACCATGTCATCCCCTGGACGGAGTCGGAGCTCACCGATCCGCCAACGTATAGGGTGCTTGTGGGATACTCACTTGCGGGCCTGTTCAGCCTCTGGGCCGGCTTATCACAGGCTTGCATCACGCCTATCCCAACCTTCCAGCGCATTGGAGCTGTCTCCGGATCGTTTTGGTTTCCAGGGCTTTTGGACTACGTCAACCAGCAGCTCAGCGGAGGGGCTGTCGGCCTCACACACGCCTATCTTTCTCTGGGTGACCGAGAAGCACGAACCCCCAATCCACAAATAATGCACGTGCGAGAAAACGCCGAACTTCTCGCCAGCAGGCTAGAGAGTGCGGGAATAACCTCAATGTTTGAGCTGAACCGTGGAAATCACTTCCAAAACGTTGAAGGAAGAATGCAGAAAGCTCTGGACTGGCTGGTCAAATAGGGTAAGATTCTTCAGAACGCACGTGTCCAGAGAGGTTTTATGCCCAACCAAAAGCAATTTGACAGTAAAACTGAATCACCCGGTACATCCTCTGGCAAGCAGTCTGACTACTTATTTGCGCTCATTCTTTCCCTGGTATTTGGCATTTTTGGTATTCCACAGTTTTATCTTAAAGGCTGCAAATCGGGTCTTACCAGGCTTGTTATAAACGCAGCGCTTATTGTTGGCGCATTTGTCCTGGCTCAAACACTTGCGTTGCCGTCGCTGCTTTCTTACCTTCTACCAGCAATTTTTTCGCTTCCGGTTATCGAGAGCGCGTTGAACCTCATTTACGAAGACCCCAACGCTTCCAAACAACTCGTAAAAGGCAAACTCAAACCGCGCAAGCGATATGCCGGAAAACAGAAGGCTGGAGTCGTGCTTGCCGCTCTAAGCGTGGCGCTCTACTTTAGCGCCGCTCTGATGCAACCGCTTCCAACTGTCGTGTCACCTGCGGGTTCGCCGCAGCAAGACTCCGCCGCGTCATCCCAACCAGACACCAACGCACCATCCACCACCACGCAAACCAGCGCAAACGTAACCATCAAGTTTATCGACGTCGGCCAGGGAGAAGCCATTCTCATTGCACTTCCCGAGAAAACCGTACTTATCGACGCCGGTCCCACAGGATCTGCCCCAAAAATTGCGCAGGTGCTCCAAGAACTTGGTCGAAACAAGATTGATTACCTGGTAGCTACCCATCCCGACGAAGACCACATCGGTGGCATGGCGGACGTCATTTCCAGCACCCAAATCGGGACCATTTACGCACCAAATAAGACAAACAACACGGCAACATACAGAAAGTTTCTGACCGCAATCCAGAACAATAACCTGCAGATAACCCTTGCCGAAGCGGGTACCATCATCGACCAAACCGACAGCTACAAGCTAGAGATTCTCTGGCCCAAAAAAGACGCAAATTTCCCCGACACCAATGACTACTCGATAATCATCAAACTGACCGTTGGCAACAAGACGTTCCTCTTCACGGGAGACGCCCCTACAAGCGCTATCCTGGACTCCAATCCAGGCCACATTGACGTGCTCAAACTTTCGCATCACGGTTCTCGAACAGGCACTACCGAGGTGCTGATTCACAAGCTCTCGTCCACCTACGCCGTCCTCTCGTACGCCGTGGACAACTCCTACGGCCACCCCATGCAGTCGGTCCTGAACGCCCTCCACAAGCATTCCGTTGAGGTCTGGGGCACGGGCGCCAACGGAACTATTACCATTACCTGCGATGGTACAAACATTGATATATCTGGCGAGAAACCCGGCACAGTAGTAGCTCCCACCTCACAAGATAAATCTGGCACGTCGTCGAAATCGAGGTCCAAGTAATGAAAGCAATCATTGATCGATTTGAAGACAACAATCTTGCCGTACTTGAACTAGATGACCAGCCAGGTAATATGCTGACCGTTTCTGTTGATGAGCTGCCAAGCAATGCTTGCCAGGGTGACGTGCTTTACTACCAAGACGGCTCGTGGATACTAGCCGAGGAAGAAACCGCTCAGCGACACACCGATATCGACGACCTGTTCAACTCCCTGCTTGTGCATGATGATACGGAAACTGAATAGCCCCAGATAAAATCGAAAATATGCGATTTTAGAATATTTATAAAACTGCACGTCAACCTATAAATATGCGATTTTCGCATATTTTGTAACATACCCTTTTACCTGCATAAATAAAAAAGGCATCTTCACGAGAAGGACGCCTCTTAAAAAGATTTATCAAATACCAAAACATGATATATTAAAGATTGCTGATGGCGCGCAGCCTCGCTCTGCATAGAGGGAGGGCACGCCATCCGCTTTATAAAGCCACGATAGCCGCAGCCATTCTCTTCTCATCTTCAGCTAGAAGTACTCGCATCGTCTAACCCTATCGAATCCAGCCATTTTTGCACTTCATTAAAAGTATACGTGCCTTTTACCGCCAATCCTGACATCACACGAGAAGTACCGCACTCCTTCTTGTACTCCTCAATCATGTTGCCAAATCCTCCGCCGCCGTGCGTGCAGAACGGAATGACTGTCTTGCCACTTAAATCCGTTGCCCTTAAGAACGAAAGCACCGGAGGAGCAAATGTTTTTAGCCAGTTAGGTGACCCCACAAAAACAGTATCAAAGTCAGCAACGTTTATATCGTATTGCATAAGCGCAGGACAAACGCCCTTTTCTATTTGAGCCCTAACCTCTTTTACCGCCGTGTTATACGAGAAAGAATAGGGCTCTTGAGGCTTAAGCTCCAGCAGCTCACCATCGGTAATCAGTGCAATATCCTCCGCAAGCCTTCTTGTGATGCCGGAATACGAATAGTACACAATTAAAGACTTCATGTAAGAATCTCCACTACCAGCCGAGAAGAACGCGTTGCTGCAGCATTACGTCAAATTATTTGCCACAAGTATAGTTGATAGGATTGCGCAGCCGACTGACTTCTCATAGCAGGTATATGCTATCGTGAAGAAAAAGCGCCCCGGCTATCCCCCTTGTGGGATGACTGAGGTGCTTTTTTGTTTGTGCGCATGTAAATCAAATCCATACTAAACAAAAAGCCGCTCTAAAGCGGCTAATAACAACGGCCAGGATTTGCACCTGGGTCATCTCCAACAAGGGCACTGCTAATTGTGCTACACGTTGTTAATGTAATTCTACATTCCTTCAATATGATGTCAAGAAAACAGCTTATGACCAGTGTTCTCCAGGGTTTGTGTATCTGTGCTGCTTAGTTACCAGTCAGAATGTCTCTGCGCCGAAACAATGACTTAAATCAACGAAATTAGGTATAATTAATTCAAGGAGCGAGCAGCCCGCGTACAACTGCGCGAATTTGCACTCGCTCTTTTATTTGTACACATTTTCCAATTTCCCTATTTTTGGGTTAATCAGCCAGCAAAAGCTAGGTTTAATTACCAGTCAGAATGTCACTGCACCAAAACTTCTTAGTGGCAAAAGACTAAAAAATGTCAATTAAAAAATACCCGCGCAAATCCATATCAAATAGAATTGGGCGGGTATCTTTGTTAATTATTATACCCAATTTTGTTGATTTAAGCCACTGAAAAGTGGCTTTTTCATATATGCAACCGTTGCGGAAAAGCGGTACCTACCTCGTAGTAGTCATAATGTCACTACGCCAAAACAAGTTGTCGGTGACCCTGCACCTAGGTATACTATCGATGTAGATACAGTCCAGCGCTTGTTGAAGTTGCGTCAGGACGACAGTGAGAAAAAACTGCTAGAAGCTTTCGAGAATTTATTGGGGGTGCGCATTGAGCATTTACGCTGAGGTTGAGAAAAGATACAACGAGCTTAAAGACAAAATTAATAAGTATCCTGATGCTGATACTCTTTTCAATCCATATGATATGATTGTCGATGCGCTGGACGAGACTGAGCAAAAGCTTTGGCGCGCAGAAGGTTTCTTTGTGGAAGAATTACTCCACCAGAACTACCAACGTCCTGACTTCAAGCAGTTCTGCGAGAGAGAAATCATGAAGCGTTTTGCCAAAGAGGAAGCGGCACGAAGCACTGCCACTACCTAAATACCTTTATTAAGCTTTGAGATTTTAAAGCCACCCAAAAGGGTGGCTTTTTTGTTAAGAAAAACTGAACGGAAAAGTCAATCAATGAAAAAGATTATTCGTTGCTCTCAATGTTCAAGGTGTGCGTGCATCGTGGAATGCAGATTTACTGACTGTTTATATAATCAGTAACTCTTAGTCAAACCAGATCTTTACAACGTCACCATCTGCAGAAGTAATATCCACAAGTGTGCCACTCTCGCCAGTCTTTGCAGCATCCATAAGCGCATCAAGATTGATGTTAGAGAGCTGCTCCTGGGTCTCCTGATTAAGATAGCTTCCGCTGACCTGAATTCCCGAATTCAGAACAAACTTTGCCAGGCTCAGAGGCACGCACATATCAACAACGTCGCCATCGTCGGAGACTACATACACGTGCAAACCGTGCTTTGCAGAGCCGTTGCCCAGGCGGACGCCCTTCTTCTTGCTACCGTCTGCCTCGTCGTTCTTCTCGACTTTGACCATGCTCTTACCAAAAAGCTTACCAAAGCTAAAACCTGAAGACTGAGCGGCAATGCCCTGGTTGTCCTGCTCTGTAGACTCTTCTACGATCTCTGCAGGCTCGTCAGCTGCAACGGAAACAACCTCAGCTGCGCTCTCCCTGACAGCAGCGCTCTCCTGGGCAGCAGCGCTCTCCTGGGCAGCACTCTCCTGTGCAGAAGCGCTTGCGCCACTCAGAAGCTCGTCAACGGACACGCCAAGGAAGCGCGCAAGATCTGGCAACAGCGAGATATCCGGATAGTTAATGTCGTTCTCCCACTTGCTCACCGCCTGCGGGCTCACGTTCAGCTCTTTTGCCAGACGCTCCTGCGTTGCAGTTCTAGCCAAACGAAGACGTGCAATACGACGACCAAGGGTCTCAGATGAAGTAGTCATAGTTGCTCCTTTTTCTCAACTCATTATTACTGAAATGGCATGCGGGCCGCTGATTTCACTATGAGTCGTAACAATACGTTCAACAAGAACGCATCAGTTGAGTTGGGTATCGCAACGGTTTCCAGCTACTCAACAGCAGGTTGAGTTCGCAGGTAAACAATGCTTTTTGACCGAAAATTACTTGCCCTAAAATCGCTCTCCTACTACCATTTAAACAAGAAACTTTTTGATGTTTTAGAAAGGTCTGTCTATGGCTGGCGAGAAGAACTGGGTGTTCTGGACCAGTGGTGCGCATATTGTTTCTGGGTTTGAGCAATGCGCTACAGACGGTTTTGTTGGTGTCGATGCAGATGGCGTCGTGTACCTCTTTGATAACAATCAAAATGTTTTTGCTTCTGCCCATGCTTCAAATATTGAAGGAACTATCGGCGGCTGGAGAGGCACCTGGCTTACCATTGACGATAAAAAATATGTTCTAGAATTTGTACCTCTTGCAGATAAGATTGCTCCTCGCCTGATTTTTGGAGCTATAAGCAATGTCTTTATGCAGGAGCTCCATCATGGAGATCAGGAGAAAGTCCCTCGAGAGCTCCTCGAAGACTTCAAGATTGCATTTGAGAACGCCAAGTATCGGAACTAGCTCAAGCTAATTTTTTGAATTATTCATATCCTTGCGGAGGTACGATCCACCGATATCGACGCCGGCGGATGAACTGCCTCCCATTTCTTCG
>JABZGY010000012.1:0-34108 GCA_015259155.1 Atopobium sp.
GGTTAAACAGCTCATTAATATGGATCCAGAGCTTGAGAAGAAGATTTACCAGAAGAGTGGTCAAACCTATGCACTAGGCGCTCTGCCTCGTCTTCTTTGGGTTAAGAACAAGATGCCAGAGATCTACAACAAGGCAGCCAAGATTGGAATGTTCAACGACTGGCTTGCTTACAAGCTCACTGGTATTCTGGCGGTTGAGCCATCAAACGGCAGCACTACCGGCATCATGAGCTTGGAAGAACGCGCTTGGGATCCAGAGATTGCAAAGGAGTGCGGTCTTCGTGATGATCTCTTTGGCCAGGTTATCGAGTGCGGAGAAGTTCTTGGCACTGTAACTGCAGACGCCGCAGTAGAGACGGGCCTTGCCGAAGGTACACCTGTTGTTGTCGGCGGCGGTGATTGCCAGCTGGGCATGATTGGCGTTGGCGCTTGCGAGCCTGGCCAGGCTGGCGTTTTTGGTGGTAGCTTCTGGCAGTACGAGTTCAACACCGATAAGAGCACTCCAGACCCAGACTATCGCGTTCGCGTAAACTGCCATGCTATTCCGCAGATTTGGCAGTACGAGGCTCTGGCATTCAAGCCCGGTCTGGTTATGCGCTGGTATCGCGACGGCTTCTGCCAGGCAGAAAAGGTCGAGGCAAAAGAACGCGGCATTGACGTTTACGACGTCATGAACGAGCACGCTGCAGAGATTCCTGCCGGTAGCCACGGTATGCTTTGCTGCTTCAGTGATGTTATGAACTACATTCACTGGACCCACGCTAGCCCAACGTTCACTAACTTTGAGCTTGATCCAGAGCGTTTCAATAAGTACACCTTCTATCGCGCAATTTTGGAGAACACTGCCCTTCTCGTCCGTGGCCACATTGACCTGGTCAAAGAGGCTACCGGCAATGAGCCAGACGAGCTCATCTTTGCAGGCGGCGCTTCCAAGAGCCCTCTGTGGGCGCAGATTGTTGCCGACGTTACCGGCAAGAACGTTCGCATTCCAGAGGTCAAAGAGGCAACTGCTCTGGGTGCCGCTGTTCTTGCGGGATACGGCGTGGGCATCTACCCAAGCATCGCCGAGGGTGCAAAGCGCGTTGTTAAATGGGATAAGACATTCTCCCCTAACCCAGACAACAAGGCTGTTTACGACCAGCTGTATGTCCAGTGGAAGGATGTTTACAAGAGTCAGCTTGAGCTTGCAGAAGAGGGCAAGGTCAAGAGCATGTGGAGAGCGCCTGGTCTGTAAGCACCGGGACTCCGACGCGCCGCGGATACGCGTGGCACGCAAAAAGAATGTTTGGTCGCAGTACAAGTTGCGCCTGAAAGGAAAGCAAGATGTTTATTGTCAACGAGAACGATTTTGAGTATAGGTGCGGAGATCACGGCCCTAAGTACCTGATGAAGGGTCCTCGCATGAACTATGCCATGGTCCAGTTCCAGCCAGGCCAGGATTTCCAGGCCCACTACCACAACATCATGGAGGAGAACTTCCACATCCTCCAGGGTAAGATTGACATTGTGGTTGACGGCGAGGTCCACACCCTCTCGGCTGGCGACTTCATCCACATTGAGCCCGGCGAGGTCCACTACGTCAACAACCCTTATGACGAGCCCATCGTTATGGTCTCAACCCTTGCTCCTTTCCAGGAGGTCGACAAGGTTGAGGTAGAGAACCCTACCTACTAAGATCAACATCTGGCGAGAAAACCAGCATTTGGCGAGAAGATCGTTCAAGTACAGCGTTTTTCTCGCCAGTGCAAACGAGAAGAGGGCTGCCCGGTGGCGGCCCTCTTTTTCTAGGTAGTTAATAAAAGGCTACAGTTCGATAGAGCAACTCATACGTTTTATAAAAGAGCATGTTTTTAGCACCAACAAATAGGGTGTTTTGTTTCTATAGATGCTACAAGGAGGTTCCTAATTTTATTTAGCCGCCAAAAATGACCGGTTTCTTTGAAATCTAAAGTTGCCTTTTTAACAGAAAATCTTCTTAAGACAGAATTATCTAATTCACTATCAATTGGACCCGGTAAAGTCATTCTAAAGTTTGATGCACAGTCATCTTGATCATCACAAAAAACAACTACTTTCTTCGTTTGTTCGTAATCATCAGCTGGAATCTGGCAAAAATGGTCAGCGTAAAATATACGTGAAGGCTTAAGTTGATGGAAATACAAAGTGTCTTCTGTGAATCCATAATCAATGCTGTCATCGCTATACATACAAAAACCGTCATCTACCGCACAAGAAAAAAGGACTTTATGCGTTTCCTCATCAATGAGCTGATATCCCTGAATCTTTGCATGCTCTTCTATAAATCTATCAAGTTCATCAAGGGTAGGCTGTGCTTTTTCAACAGGATAGAGACCACCATTGCCATCAGGAAGCATGTTATTTAATAACGGATACTTTGACTCACCCTCATCTGAACTTAAAACGGCATCAATGCTTAACAAGCCACAAAAATTACCAACTCTTTCAGAACAAATTTCTCCATACTCATGCTCACAGGCACTATCCATCCAATCGAGAAAATCACTCTCTAGGTCTCCATAACGTTCCCTAAACTGTTCAGAGCTAAGCTCTTTACGCTTTTGATCTAAAAACTTTGAGCTGATGTAGTCTTCATCATCAATGTAAAGGTCTTCAAAAGGTATTGGACCGGGTTTAAGTTTTCCCTCTTCAAAACACCTGCAACGAACAAATGCATCAAGACCCATTACAACTCCTTTCTCTGTTGCAACAAATCTAGATACTCATAAGATTTCATGTGTCCAACAAAGTGGACACTAAGCCATAGCTACTTCAACATCAAATCCCGTCGTAGATTTTCCAATGTCGATTGATCCAAAACCCAGGTAATTATGTGTCTAGTCAATCCAAAAGTGAGGTAATTATGTGCCGAAAGGCACATAATTAGGTGGGTTTTGGATCAAAATCGTTCTTCTCGACACATAATTAGTGCGCTTTTGGATTAATCGAGCTCCAAAAATCTACAAAAGCCAGCCCTACGCACATAATTGCATCGGTTTTGGATCAGATGCACCCACAAAAAATGCCGCCGGAAACCCGACGGCATTTTTAGTTCATAAGGGAAAGAAAGAAACACAACGTTTATCTGGTCGTTTGTCAATAAGCTGGTCGTTTGCCAAGAAGCTGGCTATTTCCAAGGGCCGCGCTCATCGACCACCCAGAGGTTAACTGACCAAGGGCCAAACTTACTTGTTGGACTGCTTAATCATCCAAATAGTCTTGGAGAGAAGAGCGATGTGCTCATCCATAGCTGCGGAAACAAGGAAGTTGTCCTCAGCATCTGCATCCTTCTTGATCTCTGTTGCGAAAGCGCGAATTGCCTCGTAGTCAGCAAGAATGGACTCGAAAATCTCCTGAGGATTCTTGAAGCCCTCTGCAGCCTCGGAAAGAGTTGCGTTCTTGAGGAATGAATCCATAGAGCCAAGTGGAGAGCCGTCATTCATCAGGATGAGCTCGGCAACCTCGTCAAGCTGGTCATACATTGAACCGTAAACCTCGTCGAGGTCGGTGTGCACATTGTAGAAAGAAGGGCCGCTGACATACCAGTGGAAGTTGTGAATCTTGTGCGCCTCAACTGCGTAGTTAGCGAGAAGAACATTGAGCTTATCGTTTAGCATAGTTAAAACCTTTCTATCTGGTTCCCACTAAATAGGAATGATTACTATTTAATACTTATATTCCCCTCTTTGAATGAGGTATACAAACTTTCTAAAAATTTTTGAGATGCAATATTTGAGTTCACAGTCCCACAATAGCCTTCATTTATTTTTTTCTACTGCACACGTCTTGTATCCGTCTTTTTGACAAAACGGTTAAATCACACGGGTTTCTCGCCAAAGGGATATGGAAAGAAGGCAAAATCAGCGCAATTAAATTTTTAGCGTTCTTTTGCAAGGAGCCGCATGACTAAGATTCCCGAAGGCTACCGCTCAAGCCTCTCACTTTACGATACGCAGAAGGCCATTGAGCAGGTCAAAAACGTATTTCTAACCAAGCTGTGTGCGGCGCTTAAGCTGTCACGTGTCACCGCTCCGCTTATCGTTGACCCGCTTACCGGTATGAACGACAACCTCAATGGTGTCGAGCACCCAGTTGCCTTTGACCTGCCAAACGTTGGCAAGAACGCCGAGGTAGTGCAGTCACTTGCAAAATGGAAGCGATATGCACTTTGGCGCTACAATTTTGCCGTCGGCCGTGGCCTGGTATGCGACATGAACGCTATCCGTCGCGACGAACATCCTGATAACCTGCACTCCATTTACGTGGACCAGTGGGACTGGGAGCGCATCATCACGCAGGACGAGCGCAACACCGACACGCTGGAAGACGCTGTCTGCCGCATTGTCGAGGCAATCTGCGGCACGCTCGACGAGCTCAAGTGGCACTATCCCCAGCTCAACACGCGGCTCAGCCGCGAAGTCACCTTTGTAACCTCGCAGGAGCTGGAGGACCTCTACCCTACTCAGACGCCTAAGCAGCGAGAAGATCTGTTTGTTCGCGAGCATCCAACCACCTTTATCGTGGGCATTGGCGGTGCTTTGAACTCCGGACAGCCTCACGACTTTAGATCTCCCGACTACGACGACTGGTCGCTCAACGGTGACCTGCTGTTCTGGGATGAGACTTTGGACTGTGCGGTAGAGATCAGCAGTATGGGCATTCGTGTTGACGCTGAGGCGCTTAAGTCGCAGCTGGCAATCGCTGGATGCGAGGACCGCCTTGAGCTGCCGTTCCATAAGATGCTCATTGACGGCGAGCTGCCTTTTACCATTGGTGGCGGCATTGGCCAAAGCCGTCTTTGCATGCTGCTGCTAGAAAAAGCGCACGTCGGAGAGGTGCAGGCATCTATCTGGGACAAGCAGACCGAGGAGCATTGCGCAGAAGCAGGTGTTTCTCTGCTCTAAGTAGCGGGCCTGAACACGCGAAGCGGATCCACATCGCGTGTCATTAAACGCGCGCAACCGCCTTCAAAACTAAAAACATTTTGGCGTTTCTCCTGTTAACGCTACAATAGTAACCCAGTGTAATTAAAAGCCACTGAGTCTAACTGGCTATTTAAGGAGCGACTCTATGAATTGCCCCAACTGCGGAGCTGAAATTGACAAGCACGCAAAGTTCTGTTCCAACTGCGGACAGAAGCTTTCTGACGTCGCGGACGCCACAAACGTCGAGAAGCCCGATGCGCTCGTCGAGTCCACAGGACCCACACCAGAAACCGCACCCGACAACTCCATCGCAGCCACCGAGGTTATCGCACCAGTAGAGGCTGACGAACCAGTTGATACCGCAACTGACCCAGACGTAACTGACCCAGTCGCAACTGGCTCAGACACAACTGATCCAGACGCAACTGTCCTGGCAGAGTATCCAGTCGATGACGAAGACACAACTGCTGCAGAAACCTCGCTCCTAGAGGTATTGGCAGACGACTCCTACATCACCCCAGATGAGGTGCCTACCGCTGTCACCGACTCGGACGCCGTTGCAGACGCTGACGCGGATACTGACGCAGACCCCACTGTAATCGCAAACTCCAACGCTGCTGACGAGGAGCCTACGACCTTCATTAATGACCCAGATCGCATCAACGTCTTCACCGCCGATGACCTTGATTCAACTGCTATTTCGCACTTCGACCCTTCGCAGTTCACCGTTGTTTCAAGCGGACCTAGTTCCGTTGAGCGCAAGCAAACCAAGGACGGCTCGGACACACTCCGCAAAGTTGCATTTGGCCTGCTTGCAGCCGTTCTGGTTGTAGGCGTACTGGCCATTGCTTGGGTCATTCAGTCCCACCAAGACGACGCGGCCAAGCGCAGCGCCGTCCAGCAGCGCATTGCAACCTATCAGGAACAGATAGAGAGCGTTGGCGTTGATCCTCGCAGTGACAGTAGTCGTGTTGAACTTCTTAACCAGTACGAGAAACTCAATGAAATTGAAGAGCAGATTCAGACTGATCAGAAGAACGGACAGTTCCGCATGCCTAATGGCAGTGACGATACAGGAATCAACGTTCTGAATAGCTCAATCTCTGACCGACAGAAGAGCATTCGCGACTGGTTCGAGGCCGACTACAAGCGCAGACTAACCGCAAACAGCTTCAACGACACAGATACCGCAAATACTATGGATCAAAAGTCTGTGGCAAATAAGCTTGTTGAGCTGCAGGCTCTTCTCGGAGATATTGAGCACGAGAAAATTATCTGGGGAGACGACACAGGCAACAATTCAACCTATGATTCATACCACTCTCGCGTATCTGACCAGATAAAGAAGGGTGAAACTCTTAAATCTGGCGTGGCTGAGAAGACCAAAAAAGAACAAGAGCAGAAGGATAAAGACAAGAAGTCCGAAGAAGACCGCAAAAAAGCTCAAAAATGGGTTGGCACCTATAGCGGTACCGGCACCGACGGCAAGCCGATGGAGGTTGTCATTCAGAAGGACGGCACGGTCATTTGGCGCACTGGTGGTCAGCCAGAAGTTCGTGGCACCTGGACCGGTGACGAGTCAAAGCTTGAACTTGACTTCAACGGCCAGGTCAGTGGCAGAAGCGAGCCTTTCACCCTCTCCTCTACCAACGGTGGAAGAACCGTAACCATCAGCTCTCAGAGCAGCACCTGGAATACTGACACACTTTCTAGGAAGTAACGCTGACTAGAAAACCGCACGTCAAAAGACATAAATATGGCGAGAAGACCGATCGATCTTCTCGCCATTTGTTTACAAAGCGAACGCTGTTCTACACGACAGACGCTCTTCTTGCCAAGTAATTACGCGCCAAGCGCGCGCCGTCCAAGCACCAAAGCACCTAGAACGCCCTGGTTTCCCTCGCAACCTCCAGGAACAACGTAATTCTGTATGTCCTCTATCTCTGGAGTGTTGATGTAGCCGTTGAGGTACGTAACAAGTTTCTGCTGGATAAGCGGGAACAGTTGCTTCTGCTCCATGACGCCTCCGCCCAAAATAATGCGCTGAGGTGAGTAGCACATTACATATGTTGAGAGGGCTTTTGCAAGGTAGGCAGCCTCAAGCTCCCATACCTCGTCTTTCTCGGTAAGCTCAACTGCTGGAAGTCCCCAGCGCTCCTGAATAGCAGGGCCTGATGCCAGTCCCTCAAGACAATTCTGGTGATAGGGACATTTGGTCTGCTGCCAAGGGTCATTTGCCTCGCGTTCTACAAGGATATGGCCAGCTTCGGGATGAAGCATGCCGTGCTGGAGCTTTCCTTCAAGCAGTACACCGGCGCCAATTCCAGTGCCAACGGTCAGGTAGACAACGTTATCAAGGCCGCGAGCTGCACCAAAAACTGCTTCTCCTAAACAAGCTGCATTAACGTCGGTATCGTATCCAACAGGGACGTTCAGTCCATCCTTCAACGCCTGCAACAGATTGAAGTTGCGCCAACCTTGCTTAGGAGTCGAGAGAATCTTTCCGTAGCTAGGCAGGTCAGGATTGACTCCCGTGGGGCCAAATGCGCCAACACCTAGAGCCTGAATAGAGCGAGCTTTGAACCAGTCCACAATCTTTGGCAAAACAGACTCTGGCGCTGTCGTGGGAAAGACCTCACGCTCACAAATTTTTCCGTCTGGTGTACCCGTTGCAAGAACAATCTTTGTTCCGCCAAACTCAATACCACCAAGAAGCGTCTCTGCACCCATGTTTTTCTCGCCAGCTACTTGTTAAGGAGCTTCTCGTACACGTCAATGAAGTCCTCAGCAATGATGCGGAAAGACTCGGCCTGCATAAGCTGGTCCTCAGCGTGGAGCAAGATGAGCGAGAACTCAACATTGCTGTTATCAATTGCGGACTGCTGCAGCATGTTCAGATGCGTGCTATGGCCCTCATTAAAGATCTCTGTACCAGCAATAATATCTGCACGAGCGCCTTCAATATCGCCTGTTTTTGCCTTCTGGATAGCGCCAATATACATTGACTTTGCCGTTCCAACGGTAGCAATAATCTCAAAGGCTGCTTCTTGCGTAGCAGTCATGCCGTCATCTAAATCCATTTTTACCCCATACTCTTTTCTTGAGCACCTGGGAGCTCAGAAAATCTTTTGCAGCTTATTTAATAAGCTCAAGTGCATCGTCAAGAATCTTTGCAGCGTTCATCCTGCCGTAGTCAACCATAGGAATAACAGCTACGGGAATAGATCCTGCTGCAGCCTCAACATCTGCCTTTGCATACGCAATCTGAGGTCCAAGCAAAAAGACGTCTGCACCGTCGATAAGCTCAAGTGCCTTGTTAAGAGGATTTGCAATAATCTCTACATCCAAACCACGAGAAGCAGCCTCTTTCTGAAGCTTCTGAACAAGCAGACTGGTGGACATTCCGGCGTTGCAAGCAAGTAAGATTTTCATGTGATCTCCTTTTGATGAGCCAGCCACCGAATACGATGGCTGGCTTCAAGTGATACTCAGATTATAAGCTTACAAACTACTCTGCATCCTGAGCGTTCTCTGCAAGAGCCTCAGCCTGCTTGGCCTGTGCACGCTCGGAAATCTTCATGAATGGCAGGTAAATTGCCATAGCGAGAAGAACCTCGATAGCCTGCCAGATGACGGCACGATAGTCGCCGCCGGTTGCCAGCCAACCACTCAGGAAGACTGGGGTGGTCCAAGGAACCATTGCAACGCAAGGGCTAATCCAACCAAGGTTGGTAAACAGGTAGGTCAGACCGATGAACAAATCTGGAACAAGAACAAATGGAATCATCAGAGGAAGGTTAAAGACGATTGGGTAACCGTAAATAACTGGCTCGTTGATGTTGAAGATACCTGGGAGAAGAGAAAGCGCTGCAACGTCTTTAGAAGCCTTGTTCTTGGAGAAGACAAAGGTGTCAAGAAGCAGCATCAGAGTACAACCAGAACCACCGATCAGAGCAAAGGTGTTGATGATCTGCATGTTCATGTAGTGGTCCTGAGGAATTGGCTGACCAGCTGCGAAGGTTGCCATGTTGTCGACAATAAGCATGGTCAGGATTGGCTCAATCAGAACACCAGAGATGGTGGACTGGTGAATACCAAGGCAGAAAAGCAGGTTTGCAAAGGTGTAGATGATGATGACTGCAAATGGACCAGCATTCATGAGGCCCTTCAGTGGGGCAGAAATGCTTGTTGCAATGATGGTCATAAGGTCGGTGCCAGCGCAAACTGCAAGAAGAGCAGATGCAATACCAAAGACGGTAAGGGTCAACATCATAGGAATCATGGTGTTAAAAGAATCTGCAACCGCTGGTGGAACGCCCTCACCAAGGTTGACCTTCAGCTGCTTAACGCTGGAGAGCTTGATGAAGATGGTGGTGGAAAGCAGACCAATGATGATTGCACCAAAGAGGCCGTTAGTACCAGTGAAGGAAGTGGAGAAAGCACCGGTTACATCAACGCCGGTAACTGCATAGCCAGTTGGCAGAAGCTTAGCAACATCAGCCACAGGAAGTGCGACTGCTGCAGCGGCTGCGTCTGCGGCGTTAGCTGCGTGAAGAACAGCGCCTGCAGTAGCAACAATGCTCTGAGGCATCATGATGATAAGAGCAGCAATGCCAATAACTACACAAGAAATTGCGTTCTCAAAACGCTTGTTACGAGCAAGGCAATAACCAATAATGCCCGCAAGAATAACTGCCGAGAAACTCAGAGTGCCCTGAGCAACAGCTGCACCCCAAACCTTGAAATTAGCCAGGGTAACTGGGTCGTTTGCAAAGATGAGTGGGAACAGAACGTTGTTGATCAGTACTGCAATACCAGCCAAAATATAAATTGGGCTGACAGTTGCAAATGCATCGCGCAGGCTCCTCAAGTGAACTTGATTACCTACTTTTGCAGAAACTTCTGCAAATTTATCTAGAAACGATGCTTGGCCATTATCTTTTGCCATGAGCAAACTCCTTTCACGAGTTTCTAGTCAACTATATGTGTAGTGGCAACCTGCTTAAGCCACTCAGCTGATTTCTTAAGACGACGGTTGTAGTTATCTTCCAGGTCAACCTCAACAAAGCCATAACGGTTCTTGAAAGCATTTGCCCAAGACCAGTTATCGATGATGGCCCAGTAGTGATAACCACGGCATTTTGCGCCGTCCTGAATTGCACGAGCAATCCACTCAAGATGACGACGGACAAAATCAACACGGTAGTCGTCCTGAATTACGCCGTTTTCGTCTTTCTTAAGATCTTCTCGCTCTACGCCCATGCCATTCTCGGAAACAAACCACTCAAGCTCTGGATACTCGTCGCGAACCTTCATGGCAAAGTCATAGAGACCCTGTGGGTAAATCTCCCAACCACGAGAAACATTCATCTCTGCTTCTGGCCAGATATAGGGATCAGCAAAGTTTGGAATGCCATTCTCGTCAGTATCTTTTGCAGGAGCCTGGATACGCTCTGGGTGGTAATAATTGCAGCCCAACCAATCCACAACGCCATCGGCAAAAATAAGCTTGTCTTCAGGGCGAATAGGCAGGTCAACGCCACAGGTCTGCAGCGTATCAATAACATCCTGTGGAAGCTCTCCCTTGGTCACCAGGTCAAGCCACCAGCGAATGTTAACGCCGTCAGTCATACGCAGTGCCTCAAGGTCTGCCTCAGATGGATTCTCTTTGGTATATGGTGGTGCAAAGCAGTTAATGAGGCCAATGCGAGAGTCCTCAAGCATAAAACCTGCTGCTTTTGCGCGGCGGTACTCGCGAACACCAAGCGCGTGAGCAAGTGAAATGTTGTACTGAACAGCACGGGCGCGAGAGTAATTCTTTACAAAGGGGTACCAATCGCCCAGTGTGTAGCGAACCTCTGGCTCAACAATTGGTTCGTTAAAAGTGAACCAATAGCGGATTTCTTTTCCAAACGTTTCAAAAGCAATACGTGCGTAATGCGCATACGCCTCAACAACCTCACGGGACTCCCAGCCACCGCGGTTGAAGAGGTATTCAGGCATGTCAAAGTGATAGAGATTTACAAAAATCTCAATACCAACCTTCTTAGCAACAGCAAAAAGGTGGTGGTAGTACTTCTCGCCCTCTGGATTAAGGTTGCCGTTAATGTCCAGCAAACGACTCCACTGAATAGAAGTACGGATGGAATCCAAGCCAAGAGACTTGAGAAGCTGAAGATCTTCTTCCATTCTTTCTGTAAAGTCATTTCCGGCATAGGAGCCAACGCGATTGTGGAATGCGTGGATGTCCAGGTTAGACCAGGTATCCCAAAGGTTTGGCAGCTTTCCGCCGTCTTGCCATTTACCCTCAGTCTGTGGACCAGACATTGACCCACCAAAGAAGAAATTCTCAGGCAACTGATACGACATGCCTATCCTTTCTCAAACGTATTGAACCTAACATGTCAACTTTATAAAACAGATATGTTAGATTTTCTATGTAGTATACTAAAGCAAATCAGATAGAATGCAAAGTAAAAATTTTGCTACCTGAGGAGGTGTCATGAATAAGTACGAGCTGATTGTTCAAGATCTTAAAACTGATATTGCTATAGGCACGTATCCTGCTTATTCTCGTCTGCCTTCCGTTGCTCAGCTTTGTGAGCAATATGAAGTGAGCAAAATTACCATTAATAAGGCATTAGAAGTTCTTGAACAGCAAGGGCTTATTTTCAGGCGCAAAGGCTCCGGCACTTTTGTCAAAAAGCTGGAAGAAGGAACGCAGATTAAGCCAAGTAAAGAGGTCTCCGGTCAAATGGAAGGCTTCATGGCTGAGCACGCCGCCCGAGGTGAGCGCGTCAAATCAAAGGTCTACACCTTTGAAGTTGAGCGGCCCTCTGAATACATTGCTAAAGCTCTTGATATTACTACCGAAGATTTTGTCTATAGAATTGTGCGTGTCAGACTTGTTGAAGGAATTGCGCAGGTCATCGAGTATACCTACATGCCTATCAGCTTAGTACCCAATCTTAAAAAGGCTCATCTGGAGCACTCAATTTACAACTATATTGAGAGCGAAATTGGACTCAGAATTGCCAATGCGCACCGTGTTATCAGGGCTGTCATGCCTACAGAGGTTGAGGCCTCGAGACTAGAAATTAGCACGGGCGATCCCCTGCTTGAGGTTGAGCAAATCGGTTATATCGACGATGGCCGCGCGTTTGAATATTCCATCTCGCGACATGCGCATGGCTATGAATTCATGACCATTTCTATGCACTAGACCTCAAACACGGCGACACAAATAAGGCGAGAAGACCGATTGATCTTCTCGCCATTTTGTTTGCGTGTAGACAACACAGACTTACTCTCCAAGGATTACGTGCCTGAACTCGCCGTCCTCGTAGATTCCGCAGCTATGGGTGCCGTCTTTTGGAATGCCCACGGAGCCTGGGTTGAACACGGTGACCTCTGGGTGGTCAGCGCTTTGCATGTTAACTTTTCTGTGCGTGTGACCGTACACAAACGCGTCCATACTTGGCGTCTGAGGCCATTTATCAACGCTGTTATGAATACCAGGGCCAAAAACGTGGCCGTGCGTAAAGAAAATGGTGAACTGCTTGCCCGTCTTGGGGTCTTTGTCAAACAAGATGTTGTAATCAGCCATGCAAGGGAAGTCCAGGACCATTTGGTCAACCTCTGCCTCGCAATTTCCGCGGACCGCAATAACCTTATCGGAAATGCTATTCAGCATCTCAATGACACGCTTTGGTGCATAATCTGCAGGAAGATCGTTACGAGGTCCGTGATAAAGCAGGTCTCCAAGAAGCAAAACATACTTTGGTTGCTCCTCCTCTATAACCTGCATGAGCTTCTCACAATAGTCAGCAGCGCCGTGAATATCTGAAGCAATTACAACCTTCATCAACGTATCCTCTCTATACGTGTTTCTACACGTAGCTTCATACGCGTGTATCAATCAATTATTTTATTGTATTGATGGCGTCCAACCAGTTACAAGCGCTGGCAATTCGGTCACCGTGCAAACGCCTGCTTAGAACCTACCGGTCATCCTTGCGTCAGGGTCAGCCTCGGAAACACGCTGACGAAGATCTGCAATAGCCGCAGGTATCTCGTCTGTGTTATACGGCGTCATCTGATACACCCAGTTAATCCAGTTGCGATACAGCAAGTTGGCGTGCGCGCGCCAGGTAAACAGCGGCTGCTTTTCTGGATCGTTATCAGGGAAGTAGTTCTCTGGCAAGCGAATAGGCAGGCCCTTGTGGAAGTCGCGCCAATACTCTTCTGCAAGCGTATCGCGATCATATTCAAAATGACCGGTTACAAAAATTTCGTGGAAATCTCTGGTGGCGAGAAGTGCAGGTCCGCTGGTAAATCCCTCAGAAAGCACCGCAAGCTCAGGATGATCTACCAGAGCTGATGTCTCAATCGCGGCATGACGAGAGTGTGGCATGTAATGTACCTCGTCAAATCCATTGGTGAGGAAGCAATACTCATCGCATAAACGCTGCGGGAAAATACCAAAAAGCTTAGCGCCCAGCATCTTCTTGGGAATATCGTGCAGGTAATACAGGCCAGCTAGTGCGCCCCAACACAGGTACATGGTAGAAAAGACGTGCTCCTGAGACCAGTCAACAATGCGACAGAATTCATCCCAGTAGTCAACGTCCTCATATTTTAGGTCCTCAATAGGAGCACCGGTAACAATCAAACCATCATAGTTTTTATCTTTGAAGTCATCAAAAGTTGAATAAAACGTAACCAGATGGTCGGCTGCAGTATTTTTAGACTCATGCGAAGAGATACGCATAAAGTCACACGTAACCTGTATAGGTGACTTTGAAATCAAGCGGAGAATCTGTGTCTCGGTCTGTATTTTCTTAGGCATTAAATTCAAAATTGCCAGGCGCAGTGGACGAATCTCCTGGTGCTCTGCAACTTCTTCCTCAAGCGCAAAAATGCGCTCTTCGTGCAGCGTCTTCTTAGCTGGTAAACCATCTGGAATATTAATAGGCATGACAACTTCCTTTGGCTAATCGTTGCACATAAGTATACTTGTTTGTATGGAAATAACTTTTGCCGAGCTCGGGCTAAACGAGCAAATTCTGGCAGGCGTAGCAACACTTGGGTTCAACGCGCCTACTCCCGTGCAGGCTGCGGCAATTCCCGCCGTCCTCGCGGGCAAGGACGTTGTTGCGTCTGCGCAAACGGGAACAGGTAAAACTGCAGCGTTTATGTTGCCTACGCTGCAGCGCATTGCTGTCGAGAAACCCGATGGGGCAGAGAAACCCGACGCCAAGGAGCGCGACGTAGCTGCCGAACCCACCGCAGCTGCCAAACGCAACACCAAACGCGGCAGCGCAAAATGCAACGCGACCGCCAAACGCAACGCGTACCCCCGCGCGCTCATCATCACTCCAACGCGAGAGCTTGCGGCTCAAATTGACGACGTTGCTAAAAGCGTTTGCGAAACCACTGGTCAGCAGGCTGTCATTGTTACTGGTGGCGCTCGCTACAAGCACCAGATAACCGCGCTGCAAAAAGGTTGCGATGTGCTGGTGGCAACACCTGGCCGCCTGATAGATCTTCTCGACAAGAAGCATACAAGCCTAGAGAACATCCAGGTGCTGGTGCTTGACGAGGCAGATCGCATGCTTGACATGGGCTTTTGGCCAAGCGTTCGCCGCATTATGGAGCAGCTGCCCAAGGCGCACCAAACGTTGCTCTTCTCGGCAACGCTCCCCACGTCAATTACCTCAACCATAGATGCACTGCTCAAAGATCCGGAGCGCATTGAGATTGCAAGAACCGGACAGACTGCGGCAACAATCGAGCAACATTTATGCTCGGTCACTCAGGGACAAAAACCGCAGCTCTTAAAGGCTCTTATTGACTCGTTTGATCCTGCGCCAGAGCGTGTGTTGGTGTTCTGTAGGACAAAGTCGCGCGTTGACAGTATTTACAAAAACCTTAAAGCCGCAGGTCTCAAGGTTGATGTTATGCATGCGGACCGTCCGCAAAAGGCTCGCGCAAGAGCACTGGAGCGATTCCGTAGTGGCGCCATTCAGGTTCTTGTTGCAACCGATGTTATGAGCCGCGGCATTGATATCCAGGGCATTGACGCCGTTATCAACTTTGATGTGCCGCTTGACCCTGAGGATTATGTTCACCGCATTGGCCGAACAGGCCGTGCAGGAGCCGCAGGTCAGGCGTTCACTTTTATGGGACCAGATGAGGTCACGCCGCTCAGAGAAATTGAGTATTTCACAAAAGCACTCATTCCTACATGGGATCTACCTGGCTTTTCTTACGATACTGGACGCATCATGCTCCAGGACTCCCGCTCTACCTCCAAGACCACGCGTTCGATGTTCTCGGGCTCAAGGTCAAGGGGTAAAGGCTTTGGATTTGGCGGCAGATATGGCCGACACACGTAATCTATAATCAGACGCAGTCGGATAATACAGTAAAGGAATAAAACATGGGCCCTTTTAGTAATGCTGGTGTAATTTTTGCTCTTGGAGCTGCAGTTTTACACGTGGTCATATTTTATCTAGAGTCATTTGCCTGGACTTCTGACGGTGCACTTAAAGCCTTTAACATGACAAAAGAAGAGGCAGAGAGCACTGAGAAGATGGCTTTTAACCAGGGATTTTACAATCTCTTTCTTGCCATTGAGGTATTCGTTGGCGTCTTCTTGATGGCTAACAGAAATCCACTAGGTAAAGCGCTTGTCACCTTTGCTGTTTGTTCAATGGAATTTGCCGCAATTCTTCTCTTTGTGACTTCTCCCGACAAGCGCTCTGCAGCTATCAAGCAGGCAATATTCCCTCTTATGGCTCTCTGCAATTTTTTTATGTAACTTTTTGAGCATCGACGCTGGGCACATACAGACACCCAGCTTTTTTGTAAGCACTTCTCGCGAGAAGGACCATCATGAAGCAACTCCGCCCTTATCCACAGGTTATTATCACCAAGAAAGCTGCTCGCGCACTTGCAGGCGGACATCCTTGGGTCTTTGAGGGCGAGGTTATCCGTTTAGAGTCGTCTCCAGAAAGCGGCAATCATGCTCAAAATGGTTGCATCGTTGATGTCTTTGAAGAGAACGGTACCTACCAGGGAACCGGTCTTCTGTCAGAATTGAGCAAGATTCGCGTCAGAATTGTGACAAGAAACGCCAACGATAGGCTTAACGAAGCGTTTTGGAGTCGTAAGATCAGCTGGGCGTGGGAGCACCGTAAGACCACTATGGGAAACCGCGCTCTACCTGGGACTGAGCCCGATACCAATTGCTGCCGTGTCATCTTCTCTGAGGCCGATAGCTTTCCTGGCTTAATCGTTGACCGCTACGAGAATGTGCTTGTTGCACAGGTAGGAACCGTTGGCATGGAGCATCTGCGCAACGTTATCTATCCTCTGCTGCTTGAGGTTTTATCTGCAGACGGCCAGGTAATTGATGGCATCTACGAAAGAAACGATTCTCCTTCGCGCCTTAAGGAAGGACTTTCGCAATATAAGGGCTGGTGGACAGGCCCTTCACCGGACGAGAATGGCTTGACTGCAGAAAGCCTCCTTTCCCTGCCTTCAACTCATGTTCTTGCGACCGAAAATGGACTCAAATTCAACCTTGATCTGGAGAACAGTCAGAAAACCGGCTTTTTCTTAGATCAAAAATATAACCGTCGAGCAGTCCGCCAGCTTGCACAAGGTCGCCGTGTGCTGGATTGTTTCTGTCACGTTGGCCCGTTTGGCCTTAACGCTGCGGCGGGAGGAGCAGAATTTGTCCGTTGTGTAGACGTCAGCCAAACTGCCATTGACCTTGCGCGCCAAAATGCAGAGCTCAACGGTTTGGCAGACCATATGGACTTTACCTGCGCAAATGTTCTTGAATACCTACCAGAGTTAGCGCAAGACCGCGCTCAGCTCAAAGCAGAGGGAGGTCCGTTTGACCTCATCATTCTGGATCCACCCGCATTCACTAAGACACGCGACAAGGTTCGAAGTGCTATGCGTGGCTATAAGGAAATTAATGCAGCGGCCATGAAGCTGCTGCCTCGAGGTGGCTACCTGGCCACTTGTTCCTGCTCACACTTCATGACCAGAGATCTTCTCGCCCAGGCAATTGCCGAGGCAGCTCACCATACCAACGTGCAGCTCAAACAAATTGAAGAGCGACAGCAAGCTCCTGACCACCCAATTCTTTGGGGTGTACCTGAGAGCCACTACCTTGATTTCTTCATTTTCCAGGTGGTTTAAAAACCTACAGTCCATTCTTCAAAGAACATTTTATGAGATTTATTCCATATTATGATATAATACTCTTATAATTTATTTTACTAATTTATAAGAGTATTTATGGCATACTTTGGAGGCTCTTATGACTGAGACGGATGTCAGGGATTTATCTAAACAGGCAACCTTGAGCAAATACCAGCCCTACTTAGCCTATGGGTTATTAGCCTTTATTGGCGGTTTTGCTGGTCTTCATACATTTTATAGAACGGGTAAAGTTTCATTTTTTAGAGCTGCATTATCTGGCTGCTTTCTTTATTTTCTCGTTTCTTACAACTATTGGTATCTCTATGCTCTCCTCGTGCTTATAAATTCTTTTATCACACTTTCCATAGTCTTTAATAAGAATGTGACTGTTCAAAATATCCAAAGAGACGCAGTTCAGGCTCAGGACGCTGAAAGTAATGACAAATTGATTTTGATTACAATCTCTGTATTTGTATTATTTCTATTAGTAAGCGCGTCTCTATCTTTTGTATTCAGTATCTCAATGGCCATAAAGCTCATTCTTGTAATAATCTTCATTGGTCTGGAAGCTTTGCTGATAAACGCTACTGGAATCAAAATTTCTTTTAAATAGTTCTTCCAGACTTCTTATTTTTCCAAACTTTTGCTTTTACGGCGCTCTTTAAAGAAGGCTTTAAGCTGGGCAGATGCCTCGTCTGCTAATACTCCACCTGAGACCGCAAACTCGTGATTGAGTCTTGGATCACCGCTCACGTCAAACAACGTGCCCGTTGCGCCTCCCTTGGGATCAAACGCGCCAAACACGCAGCGATCAATACGAGCATTGACCATCAATCCTGCACACATTAAGCAAGGTTCCAGCGTCACGTAAACCGTACAGCCCGAAAGCCTCCAGCGGCCAAGCTTTTTTGAGGCCTCTTGCATGGCGAGAAACTCAGCGTGTGCAGAAGGGTCGTTATCTATCTCACGGCGATTGTGTGCAACGGCAATAACCTCTCCATCGCACACTACAACTGCGCCGATAGGCACTTCTCCTATCTGAGCTGCAAGTTCTGCCTGTTCAAGAGCAAGTTTCATGTACTTCTGATCAAGAGCAGCCTGTGGGGTCAAAGGCTCTTGCGCTTCGTCGCTCATAGCTGCTCCTCTCTTGTCTAGTTGCTGTCGTGATTCTTACGCAGTTCTGACGCGAATCCGTCACGAACCTGACGCTTATCTGTCGTGATTCTGACGTAAATCTTTCATGACTCTGACGCTTATTTGTCTACTCTCAATTATGAAGCAAAACCTAACTTACCAAATCCCCTACTCGCAAAAAACTGAATTATGCGGTAGGATATTACCGCTTTGGAGAGGTGGCAGAGTGGTTGAATGCGGCGGTCTTGAAAACCGTTGAGCGGTGTCCCCGTTCCGAGGGTTCGAATCCCTCCCTCTCCGCCATTTTTTGGCGGACCTCAACTTAACGTTTTGCCTTCAGAACTTCCATTCCATTCCACGTTATTTCTAGCTCAACGTTCTTCTCGTCAGTGTGTGGACGAGCATTCCATTTACCAAAAGACTCGTTAGCAAGTTAAAAGCTTTAATTAAAAACGCCTTAGATTTTTACTTTTGGGTATAATTAACCTGTCCAAATGGATGGCTGACACAGGATTGTCAGTGATTGAAAGGATTTAGCATGATTATTGCCGCAGTTGTAGTTATTGTCCTTCTGGTTTTCTGGGCCATTAGCATTCACAACAACATCATTCGCGCAAGCAACAGGTGCGACAACGCTTGGGCAGCTATCGATACGCAGCTTCAGCGTCGTAACGATCTGATCCCTAACCTGGTCAACACTGTTAAGGGTTACGCAACTCACGAGTCTAAGACTTTTGAGGCAGTTACCTCTGCTCGCGCCGCAGTCGCAAACGCTCGCACTCCTGAAGAGAAGATGCAGGCTTCCGGCACTCTTTCCAATGCTCTGACCAACCTGTTTGCTGTTGTTGAGAACTACCCAGAGCTCAAGGCTAACCAGAACTTCCTGGAGCTCCAGGCAGAGCTTACTGACACCGAGAACCGCCTCAGCTATGCTCGCTTGAGCTACAACGATGTTGTCATGAACTACAACAACATCATTGCTGTTTTCCCAAACAACCTTCTTGCTGGAGGACGTTCCCCACGTACAAGCTTCCAGATTACCGACGAGTCCGCTCGTCAGGCACCAAACGTACAGTTCTAAGAGCTGCTTCGTTTACCCTTTGTACCAGTACAACCCGGTATCTGCATTCCCACAGGTACCGGGTTTTTTGTGTGCAGCGTTGCCTTGCAGATTGAACTGGCCGTGCGCTGCTCGTACGCCGTTTGACCGTTGTCCGCGTGCTGCTCGTACGCCAGCCACAACCAAATCCGAGCAGCTAGATTATGTGAAGAGTCTTTACAGCCTCGCAGGAAAATCGTTAAAATAGTTACATCTGTGAATTGTCCTCGCAAGCACAATTCACGTTCTATTGGATGAAGAGAAAGGTCAGCATGAAACCTCGACCTCACAGTCGCTGACCTCTTGCGGTGTGCCGATTTGCACCGTGAGGGGTGAAATCGCAATGCAGTCCCCGTGGTAATTACGCAGAGTTTCTCGCCCAAAGCCACGCTTTAGTCTTCGGACGCATGTAAGGAGCACACATGATTTATCTTTCCCAGTTAATGGGTAATCCGGTTCTAGATTCAGAAGGCGAGAAGATCGGTTCTGTCTCCGACCTTGGAATTGCTACCGGAGAAGTTTTTCCTCGCATCACTTCCCTTGCTTTTATGGGCCCTGGCCGCACGCCAATGATGATTTCTTGGCGCAAGTATGTTGATACCTACGATGAGGACGTCATCAGACTCAAGGTACCTTCAACTGAGATTCGTTTCTCGTACCTGCAGCCTAACGAGGTTCTTCTCGCTCGAGATATTCTGAACAAGCAGATTGTTGATACGCGCGGCATTCGTGTTGTCCGCGTAAACGACCTCAAGCTTTCCGACACTAGCTCAACACAGCTACGCCTTCTGGGCGCAGAGGTTGGCGCACGCGGTCTGCTGCGCAGCCTTTCTCCCCAGCTAGAGCACCTAGTCACCCGTATTGCGCGCGCTATGGGTCATCCCATGCAGGAGCGCATCATCGCGTGGAGCTACATGGACCTGGTTGAGCGCGACCTCTCCAACGTTAAGCTCTCCGTCTCCCACAAAACGCTGGACGAACTGCATCCTGCTGATGTTGCTGACATCATCGAGCGCCTGGACTCTCGCCTGCGTAGCCAGGTGTTTGCCCAGCTTGATGACGAGCAGCGAGCCGGCGCAATGGCAGAGTTTAACGACGACGCCATGGCAGTTGAGCTCATCGGCGGCCTAAACGAAAAAGAAGCATCTCGCATCCTGTCCGAGATGGACCCAGACGACGCAGCCGAGCTTGTCTCCGAGCTGAGCTATGACCGTGCCGAGAAGCTCCTGCGCTTGATGGGCGTTAAGGAGCAGCGCGCTATTAGGCAGCTGCTGGGATACCGTGAGTACACCGCCGGCCGTATTATGACGTCCGAGGCTCTTTCTGTTCCTGAGGATCAGACCGTTGCATACGCCTTTGATCGCCTGCGCAACCTGGACGAAGACTTTGAGACCGTCCGCTATCTCTACCTTACTGACGAGGATGGCCGCCTGTCTGGAACCGTTACGCTGAACCGCCTGATTGTCTCCGAGCCAGAAACTCGTCTGGAGGAGATTGCTAATAAGAACCTGGTCACCGCCTCACCAGAGGACGACCAGGAGGACGTTGCTCGTAACATTGCAAAATACAACCTGCTGGCCATGCCTGTTGTTTCTGACGACAACCGCCTGTTGGGCATTGTTACCGTCGACGACGCTCTTGACGTTCTTGAAGAGGAGCACGCTGAGGACCTGCAGATCGTTGGTGGCGGTAGGAGCGATTCCGATTCTGGTGACCGTGGCCGCAACATTATTTGGTTCCTCCACCGTAACCTCTGGCTTTTGTTCTGGGTTGCCTCCGTTGTGACGGCTGCCTTTGTAGGAACGGCTGCAACATCTAATCCAACCATGGGTATTTTCGCAGCTCTTTGCACTATTACCATGCCAATCTCGCTGAACTTGAGCGAGAATACCGTCAACTACGTGACAAACTTCTTCCTCACAGACGATCCTGGCAGCGAGAAATCTCCTTCTATCTTAGGCTTTGCCTTCCGCTCGCTTCTACTGGGTCTTCTGGTCAGCGGACTCATTTGCATCCTTGGTGCCGCAGCCCATGCCCTGCTAGAGGCTCTGTTCCACCCCTACGATCCAAATGCAGGCGTATTCTACGCCGCGCTCTTTGACCAGACCATTATCCAGATCTTTGGTGCAGCAGCTGGCTCTACGCTTATTTCCTTCCTGCTAACCCCAATTTTCTTGGCCGTACTTCGCCATCGTGAGGAGAAAAACCAGGAAACTTCAGGTCTCACGCTTACCCTGATTTCCATGAGCCTTTCGGTGGTGACATTCTTCGTCCTCTCTTACGCTCTCTCGCTTGTGAGTGTGATGTAAATGGCGCAAGAGAACGCAGAGGTAAAAGGCGCGGTTGCAGAGCAGGACGCGATTGCAGAGCAGGACGCGGCTGGTCAGCTTACTGCGAGCGACGGAAGCGTTGTCGAACTGGGCAAACACGCGCCTAAGCAAAAGGCTCCGGTCAACAAAAACAGCCTCAAGTACATTTTGATGGCAATGGGTCCCGGTCTTCTCGCCGCATTTGCTGGTAACGACGCCGGTGGCATTGCAACCTACTCCAGCGCAGGCGCTACCTTTGGCTACTCGCAGCTGTGGACCGTGCCGCTCATGTGCTTCCTGCTGATTGTGGTTCAAGAAACCGCAGCTCGAATGGGCTGTGTTACCGGTAAAGGTATTGCATCGCTGGTGCGCGAGCGCTTTGGTATTCGCCTTTCCACACTGGCAATGGGCGCACTGCTGCTCTCCAATATTGCTGTTACCTTCTCCGAATTCGCAGGTATTGCGTCCAGTATGGAGCTCTTTGGTATCCCAACGTACGTCTCGGTGCCCATCAGCGCTCTGATGGTGTGGCTCTTAACCGTTGGCGGATCGTATCGTCGCATCGAGAAGATTTTGCTGGCAATTAGCTGCATTTTTGTCACATACGTGGTGGCTGGCGTGCTGGCTCAACCAGACTGGGGCGAGGCTCTGCGCGTCACCATCATTCCGCAGCCTTCCGCTGAACCGTCATACATTTCTCTGTTGGTTGCAAATATTGGTACTACCATCAGTCCGTACATGATCTTCTTGGTTGCATCAAATGTTGTCGAGAAAAACCTTGATACCAGCGACATTCCCGCACAGCGTGCAGACAATGTTGCCGGAGCAATCCTGGCTGAGGTCATCACCTGGTTCATTATGCTGACCACTGGTGCTGTCCTCTTCCCTCGCGGAATCTCTGTTGACTCCGCTGCCGACGCTGCTCGCGCTCTTGAACCACTTGCGGGTCAGTATGCTAGTACCCTCTTTGCACTGGGCATGGTTGGCGCGTCCTTCCTTGCAGCATGCGTTCTACCAGGCATTACCGCAAGCGCTATCTGCGAGGCATTTGGCTGGGAGCGCGGAGCCGACCGTAGCTGGCAGGAGGCCCCTGTCTACCACGGCATTATTACAACCGTCCTGGTCATTTCTGCGCTGGTTGTTCTGATCCCAGGCATGAGCCTCTTTGGCATCATGATGGCCGCCCAGGTCATCAATGGTATTCTGCTGCCAATTCTGCTTGTCTTTATGGTTATCATCGCGGCCGACAAACACATCATGGGTAAGTACGCCAACGGTCGCATCTGGAATACGCTGACCTGGTTTACCATCGTCACCGTCATCATCCTGACCATTGTGATGTTCATTCTGCAGGCCATGGGCTTGTAGCTCGCGTCACGCAACTGCAACACAAAAATAGGGCGAGAAGATCAATCTTCTCGCCCTTTGTTTTATGCGATTATCTGCGTCTTATTACTTGCTTGCCTTGTCAAACTCGTCCTTGAAGTCAGAGAACATCTTGCCCATGCGGCCAAGCTGCATACCAAAACCCTTAGCTGCCTTGTTCGCAGTAGCCTGCGTGGACGACTTACTTGCAGACTTAGCAGCAGGCTTACTAGCTGTGGACTTGTCAGTGGCGGACTTGTCTGCAGCAGCTTTGTCAGCGGCGACCTGCTCCTCTGCAGATGGCTTCTCGAGGCGAACGTCCTCTGCAGCAACGGGAGCTGGGCGCTCGGAATCGTCTTCTGCGTCAGGCTCGGTGGCATCTTCGATAGCACGCTTTGCCTTGGCCAGCGTCTTACCCAGGGCAAACGCGCCCTTCTTGGTAGCCTCTGCAACAGTCTTTCCGGCCTTAGCGGTGGCCTCAGAGGCCTTTGCGGCGGCGGCTGCGTATCCCTCGCCTGCCTTTGCAGCTAGACCACCGGTGAGCTGGGCGTCTGCTGCCTCGTCAGAGAGGACCATGGCGCCGTTAGAATAGCCCAGCAACCACTCAGGCTTGATAGCAAACGAACCTACCAGCGCTTCAGATCCAGCACCATCACCCACAAGAAATGCCGAGACCACACCAGTGACCTGGTCAAACTCAGCGCCACTCACGTAGCCCAGACTTTTTCCACTCTTAGTGCGAGCCTCCATACCGTGCCATAGAATGCAGGCATCAAAGTCCAAGTTCAAACGCTTGATTGCTGCTTTATCGACGTTATTCTCGGGATCTTTTACGCAAAGTCCCTGCTCAATGGTCTCCAGAGACTCCAGCGTGACAAACGCGTCATCCTGCTTAATCATGCCAGCAATGTCGGGCTTCTGAACCATCACGCCCACTACCTGCGAGGACTGACCCTGTTTGAAGGGCGCAAAAACCACGTTATGAATTTTTCCTAACTTGGAAAACCGCTCTTCTCCCGCATGCTTGCCCTTTGTAGCAGGCTTTTTGGGAAGAAGGACCTTTGCGCCTAGGAGCTCGGTTGTTTTCACGTGAAACCTCTCTATAAAAAACGGGACGTCATAAGGCGTCCCGTCACATTGCTTGTAAGTGAGGCTTATGCCTCCTGGTAGCCCTCGCCAGCGTTCTCCTGCTCGTGGGACTCAACGTTCTCGATGCGAACTGCCTGAGCCTCAGCGGTTGTGGCGGTTGGCTCTGGAACAACAAAGGAATCTGCAACAACATCAGCAGCATCTGCGACAGTGTTAGAAGCAGAGGTCACAGCGTCAGAAAGTGACTCACGGAGCTGATCCATGCGCTCGCGAGCAAGGTCAACCTTTGCGCGGAGCTCATCGGTCTTTGCGTCAACAGTAGGCTTGACCTCGTCAATCTTAGTGCTTACAACCTTTGATGTGCGCTCGTAAGAATCAAGTGCGGAATCCCATGCATCATTGACAGCATCTGCAGCCAAAGCGCGAGTCTCCTCGCCGGAACGTGGAGCCAGGAAAAGACCAGCTACAGCGCCAGCAGCAGCACCAAAAATAGCGCCTAGAAAGAAACCAGCAGACTTCTTGCTCATAAGTACCTCCTGTTAAACAGCAAAACGCTGTACGTAATCATACCGCAATAAGGGCGTTTATCGAACGGGCTTTGGACGAGGAACGTTAATCATGTTCCAGTCATCTGGGACGTCAGTGACCTCAGAGTCGTCAGTGGCGTCCTCAGCAGCTGTAGCCTCAGAAAGCTCAGTTGCGATGACCTCCTCGACGGGCGCCTCGGCGGCGTCGGCTGCGGGTTCGGCGACATCTGCGGGCGCAACCGCGTCCTCGTCAGTTGCGTCGATGCCTACGACCTCGGCGTTGTTCTCCTCAACGTCTGCAACCTCAGCCTCAACTGCATCAGCAGCAGCTGCATCAGCGACGTCCTCGAAGGAGTTGTCGGCAGCGTAATCCTCTGCGTCTACGCTCTCTGCCTGGAATGCAGCGTCCACCTCAGGTTCTGCGGAGTCTGCAGGCTCATCGGTCTTCTCGCCGTCAAGGCTCTGGATGAGCGCAACAAGACCGGAAACGATTGCGTTGATGTCTGGATCGGCCTCATCCTGGTTGCCATATGCCCAGTTGAGGAGCCACACGGCACTAGACAGCGAGGCTGCTACCAGCACGTCGTCTGGACATGCGAGGATGATCTCGTAAAGGCCGCGGCGGGAATCCACCAGGGAAGTCTTGCCAGACGAAACGTCTCCTGCAAGATTGGTCAGGGCCAGGAGCTCCACGGTTACGTGCTCAAGCAGGTGTGCTACCTCGGTGTCCTTAGCAACAAGTCCAAAGCGAGCGTCGGCGTCACCCAAGCACAGGTGCTCGGAGAGGCCAGGCAAAAGCTCAAGCACGCGCTCGGTTGCCTCAGCGTTTTCTGAGGTCAAACGTGGCGCCTTGGCCGAAAACTCAACGGTAGCGGTCAAGTTTTTGGGTCCTACCACAACTTTTTTGATAGAAATCAACTGCGCCATTTCAACCTCTTTCTATTGGTTCACTCTATTGTAATCATTCTTTTAGTTATTCATTTTCTGATGTGTCAGAGTTTTCGCCGGCTGGCTCAGATTCACCGTCTACCTGTGGTTCTGGTGCAATTACGCGCAGCAAAGAAAGGCGACGGCGGCGCATCGACTGCACACGAAACACGTAGCCATCCTTCTCAAACACCTCGCCCGGACGAGGCAGATGACCAGCCAAATCCAGCACAAAGCCCGCGATAGTCTCATACTCCTCGGACTCCCCAACCGGCCATCCAAGTTCATTCGCATCATTGAGCGAGAAACGACCATCTACCAGCCACTCTCTATCAGAGAGCTGTGTCAGGTACTTGTTGTCCGGATCAAACTCATCCTCAATCTCGCCGACAATCTCCTCGACGATGTCCTCAACGGTGATAACACCAGCGGTTCCGCCGTACTCGTCAACCACGATGACCATCTGGTCGCGACTTGTCTGCATTTCAGTGAGCAGCGGAATGATGTCTTTGGTATCGGGTACGTAGTCAGCAGAACGCACGAAGCGCGCGATCTTCTCGTCGCTAGCGTGCTGGTCAAGCGCCGGCTCCAGCAAATCTTTGATGTGAGCGATGCCCACGATGCGATCGATATTCTCGTGGTAGATAGGGATGCGCGAGAAGCCCGTCTGGCGCATGACGCGCAGGACCTCGGCGATAGTTGCGGTGTCCTCCATGGCGGTCATGTCAACGCGCGGGACCATTACCTCGCGGACAACAGTGTCGCCCATCTCGATGACCTCGTGGATCATGGATTTTTCTTCTTCAGAGAGGTCCTCGGAATCCTTGACGATGTAGCGAAGCTCCTCTTCGGTGACCTCTTGGTGGTCATTGGTGGTATCAATGCCCATGAGCGTGGTAACCGCATCTGCCGAGGCAGACGTGATAAACACGAGTGGGCGCACAATCTGCATGAACGCCTTCATGGGGCCAACGACTGCTTTGGCCACTGCCTCGGAGTTTGCTAGACCGATGCTCTTTGGAACCAGCTCGCCGATAACCACGGAAAAGAAGGAAACAATCAGCGTAATAGCCACGACAGCCAAAGGAAGCGCCAGGTCAGCGTGGACGCCAATGTTGACCAGCCAAGCACCGAATGGCTCGGAAAGGCTTGTTGCAGCAAATGCCGAGGAAGCGAAGCCTACCAGGGTAATTGCGACCTGGATTGTTGCGAGGAAATATCCGCGATCAGTGGCAATGTCAATGACAGCAAGAGCTCTTGGATCACCCTCGTCCACGTCCGCCTCAAGCGCCGCGCGACGAGAGCTAACAATGGCCATCTCAGCCGCAGAAAAGAAGCCGTTTACCAGGGTAAGCAGCAGAGTTATTGCAATACTTAACGCAATGTCCATCGAATGTATGGGCACCTACCTCTTCGAAGTTACTTTTTTTGTGTAGTCTATTGTACTCTAACGCGCTCTACCTTGTAGTCTGCAGGAATTTGACACAGTCTCGTCATTAAATGCTGGAAGACTGGCGGTGTCGGAAGCGGCAGCGTGATGACACCAGCTGAATGGGCGGTCGCACGATGACACCAGCTGAATGAGCGGTTGTACGGTGGCCATGCGACAGGTACGGCAGGTGCGGCGATGCCGTTTTGATGGCATCAATCGCTGGTTTCTCCGTGGATTCGGTTAACAAACAGCCGTCGAATCTGCTTAACAAGCAGTTCTCAGTATTTGATACAAAAATTTGAATAACTTGCCTGAATAATTTATCCACATGAATACGTAACTTTTACGTCTAAAATTATGTGCCCAAAACGGTAAAAAACACGTTTAGTTGGGGTTGAAAATTAAAAATTTGCCAAAATAACCCCAACTAAGACGATTTTTTACCGCACTGAAAATTTTTATCTGGGCAAACGCTATATGCAGAAACCTGTATTCCCCAACTAAACGCATTTTTTACCACTTCGGAGTCGCTTCTGGGTCACTTACATCATTTTTGCCCAGTTGGACCCTTAGCAGCAAAAGACCCCCACATTCAGCGTGAATGTGGGGGTCTCACTCAATATAATGCTAGATTAGAGCTGCTTGCCGGCCTCGACCAGATCCTTGACCTGCGCACGAACGGCATCCAGATCCTCATCGGAAGGAAGCCAACCGATAGCGTGAACAGGCAGTGGCATGGTGAACTCTGCTGCCTCAAGCTCGGCCTGAACCATCTTTGGTCCAAGTGGAGCCCAGCCGTAAGAACCAAACGCAAAGCCAATACGGTGGTCATTCTTTGGAGAAAGACCGCTCATATAGGTCAGGAAGGAAGAAACGGTAGGCAGGAACTTAGAGTTCAGCGTAGGCGAACCAACGCAAACATACTTGGAATCCAAGAAGTGATACATGACATTGGAGATGTGAGTCTCTTTGAGGTCGATGAGCTGGGCAGGAATGCCTTCAGCCAGAAAACCGTCCAGGAGAGCGTGAGCCATCTTGTCGGTTGAGCCCCACATGGAGTCGTACACAACCAGGGCTTTCTCCTCAAGCTTGCCGGTAGTCCACTCCTCGTACTTGGAGATGATGTCGGCAATGTGGGAGCGCCATGCAACGCCGTGAGCTGGGGCGATAATATCGATGTTCTCCAGACCAATGCCCTTAACTGCAGTAACAGCAGAGTCAGCCTGACGACCGTAAGGAAGAACGATGTTTGCGTAGTACTTGCGAGCCTGCTTCATAACCTCGCAGTAGTCGGACTCGTCTTCAAAGCGAGTGGTTGAAGCGTAGTGCTGACCAAATGCGTCGTTGGAGAAGAGGATCTTGTCGTACTCGGAATACGTGACCATGTTGTCTGGCCAGTGGACCATTGGGGTCTGCACGAAGGTCAGGGTGCGCTTACCAATGTTGAGCGTATCGCCCGTCTTTACGCCGTTGACGTTGATATTCTCGCCATAGAAAGCCTTGAGCTCCTTGACGCCCTGAGGTGCGCTTGCGTAGACCTCGGCGTTTGGTGCAAGCTCCAGAATGCGAGGAACGCTGCCGGAGTGGTCCATCTCAATGTGGTTGCAGATCAGAACGTCAATCTTTGCTGGATCGATGATGCTCTTGATGCGCTCGACCAACTCCTCGGAGAATGGGCGCTTGACGGTATCAATGAGCGTGACCTTCTCGTCCAAGATAAGGTATGCATTGTAGGTAATGCCCTGCTCAGTGGTGTAGCCGTGGAACTCGCGAGCGTTCCAGTCAAGGGCGCCTACAAAGTAGACATCGGGTTTGATTTCGACAGAACTAAGCATGTGTCCTCCAAAGACCACAGTGCGAAAATTTGACACTACAAGAATATCATTTGCCGGCTGGTGAGTGTATGTTCACGTAAACTTTCCAGAAGTTGTCCGAATCTAAATTCTCTCCTTACTGGAATTCGAATTTTTCTTTGCTGGAATCTAACTTGTTCCTTGCTGGAATCTAACTTACCCCTTACTGGAATCCGAATTTTTCCTTGCAGGAACATAACTTCACTCTTTACTGAAATCTAAATATTTTCCTTGCTGTTATGTTCTTTTGACAGTGCTAACATAAATTACATAGGTCTAAAACGTATCCGGAGAGGGGAACCTATGAAAATGCTACGCGCAATGCGTGAGCCACTGAAGTATGTTCAGGGCAAAAATGCTTGTCTCGAGTTCGAAAAAGAGATGGGCTACATGGGAAAGCGCTTCCTGTTTGTTTGCTCTAACAGCGGCTACAAAGCAACCCACGACATGATCGAGCAGAGCTTCGAGGGCAAGAGCGACTATTACCGTCGCTATGAGGTCTTCGGTGGCATCTCTTCCAACGGCGAGATTAACCGCATGAAGGCTATCGTCGAGGAGGACAACATCGACGTAGTCGTCGCTATCGGCGGCGGCAGCGCTGTTGACACTGCAAAGGCAACCGCATATTACGCTGGTAAGCGCATCGTTATTCTCCCTACCGTTGCAGCTACCGACGCTCCATGCACCGGCCTCTCCGTTATTTACAACGATGACGGTTCCTTTGACAAGTACCTCTTCTACCCACAGAACCCAGATGCAGTTATGGTCGACACCCAGATCATCGCAAACGCACCTGTTTCCTTCCTGGTAGCAGGCATGGGCGACGCACTGGGCACCTACTTTGAGGGCCGCGCATCCATCCGCACCGAGTCTCCTTCCCTTGAGGGAACCGGCATTACCCGCGTTGGTATGGCAATTGCTAAGGAGTGCTACCTCACTCTTCGCGATTACGGTTCACAGGCAATTAAGGCTTGCGAGAATAACGTTGTAACCCCAGCTCTCGAGGCTATCTGCGAGGCAACCGTCTACATGAGTGGTGTCGGCGCTGACAACGTTAACTGCGCAGCAGCTCACTCCTTCTACAACGGCCTCACCTCCCTTGGTGGCCACAGCGCACCTCACGGCAACTGCGTTGCTTTTGGTACCCTGGTCCAGCTTGTTCTTGAGGGCGTTCCTCAGGAGGAGTTCGACGAGGTCCAGGACTTCTGCCTTGAGGTTGGTCTTCCAACTACCCTCGAGGAGGTTGGCATCACCACTGACGAGCAGATCAAGAAGATCGCTGAGGCTGCTTGCGTTCCTGGCGAGACCATCCACAACCTCGCTGGCGACGTCACTCCTGACGAGCTCTATGCAGCTATCGTTCAGGCTGACGCTATGGGCCGCGCTCTTAAGGCTTAAGGTTTTAGCTGCAGGTGCAACGGCGCGCCGCGACGTTGCAACGTGCTGCGACGGCGCTGAAATGGCGCATCCGCTTGATACAGAAGAGGGACCGCAAATGCGGTCCCTCTTTTTTTGTTGCAGTTTTGATGTGTTGCGAGCGCAGGCGCAGCAACGACGGCATCGCAGCACAGCGCCTACAGGCCCAACGCCTGCTTGACGTCCTCAGCAATAAGCTCGGGATCCAGATGACTTTCTCGCATAAGATCCGCGATGTTGACGCGGTCGTAGAAAGCCTTTTTGACGCCGTAGTTCAGCACGCGTGCGGGAGAAGTTCCCAGGTAGCTGGCTATATTCTGTCCCCAGCCGCCTTCGATGATGCCGTCCTCAATAGTTACGATGACGTCATGGTCTTTTACCAGGTTGTCGAGCAGATTCTCATCAACACCAGAGGCAAAGTATGGCTTGACCAGCGTGGCTTCAATTCCCAAGGTAGAACTGAGGGCTTCGACGGTTTTCTCGCCAAGGTCGTAGAAATCACCCAGGGCAAGAACGGCCACCTTGGAGCCCCGGCGCGTGACCTCGTAGGTATTGAGGTCGTCGAAGTTTGTGCGGACGGGGCCCTCGGCGTGGACCACGGGACCGGAAGGAATTGCGATGTAGACAGGGTGTTTGTCCTGGTCAAGCGCCCAGTCGAGCATGGCGATGTACTCCTCGACGTTGGATGGCGCGAGGTAGACCATATTAGGAATGTTTGCGATCATGGAAATGCTGCTGAGGCCCTGGTGAGTGGCGGCCATTAATCCCCTAATGGAGCCGGAGCCCACGATAACCGCAGGATTCTGGTTGAGCGCCAGGTCCTGGGTCAGCTGGTCGTAGGTGCGCTGGATGAAGGTTGCGCTTGAGCCCCAAACCACGTGCGCGCCGGCGTGAGCTGCGCCGGAAGCCATTGCAACTGCGGTTTCCTCGGCAATACCCACATCAAGGTAGTGTTTTCCAAGCTCTTCTCGACGTTCCTGCGAAAGGCCGAGAAGGCCAGGAACAGCCGACATGAGCACCAGGAACTTAGGGTCATTCTTTGCGCGCTTGAGCGCATACTCTGCAAAAATACTGGCGTACGACTCGGAGGAACCGGATGCAGGGCTCTGACCAGTCTGGATGTCAAACGGCATGTGCCAGTGCCACTTCTCCTTATTTGCCTCCGCGGGAGCGTATCCCTTGCCCTTAAGCGTATTGATGTGGACCACAACCGGATGAGTCGTGTCTTTTACCTGCTCAAACGCGGCGATAAGAGCCTCGATGTCGTTGCCGTCGTTGACATACAGGTAGTCCAGACCCATCGATTTGAAGAGGTTATTCTCGGCAGCTCCGTTAGTGCGGCGCAGCTCAGCAAACTGGTCGTACATGCCGCCGTGGTTCTCGGCGATGGACATCTGGTTGTCGTTGAAGACGATGATAAAGTTGCTGTTCAGCTCACCAGCAACGTTCAAACCCTCAAGAGCCTCGCCGCCGGACATGGAGCCGTCGCCGATAACTGCGACGATGTTCTCCTTGCCGCCCATGATGTCGCGAGCTTTTGCCAGGCCAAGTGCCAAGCTGATGGACGTGGAAGTGTGGCCGATCTTGAAGAGGTCATGCGGGGTCTCGGCGGGGTCGGTGTAAGGAGACACCGAGTCGTAGAGCGCGGGATCCATGTATGCCTGCTTGCGGCCAGTGAGCATCTTGTGCGGATACGTCTGGTGCGAGACGTCGTAAACGATATGGTCAACAGGCGAGTTGAACACAGTGTGGAGCGCAATTGTTGCCTCGACGATGCCAAAGTTTGGACCAAAGTGGCCGCCGTGCTTTGACTCCATGACCAACAGATTGTCGCGAATCTCCTGCGCAAGCGCCACGCGAGCCTCCGCGCCCAGCTTCTTTACGTCTTCCGGTCCATTAATTTGCTCTAGGTACATGTGCGGCCTTTCTTTAAACGGTGCTGAAATGGGTAGATTGCCTGTTTGCTGTGCGACGTGCGGGGTGCACGGAGTGCTCAGGGTGCGCGGGATGCGCGGGGTGCGGGGTGTGCAGGATACGGACAGCAGCACCGCACGAGCGACACGTTAGACACGCAGGTCAAACGCGCGACAATCTAAACATAGCTTTGGTGTGCGAAGTTATGTTTTTGGTTTACCCAGAACACGTCCAAGAATTTCTCGTAATTTGGTTTTAGCAGCATTACTTAGTTGATTGCGCTGTTTTGTTGATGGCTGAACACACCTATGACAGATAATCTGTCAAAAAGACGTATACATTACGCTGAAAATACCTCAAGTGTGCAGATTATCTTCATTTGATGTGTAATATGGCCGTAATTGAACAGAATATCTGTCATAGGTGTGTTCCTTAGAAGCGGAATTTACCTATAGTTAAATTCTTTATATTTCTCTATTCATTTTTCAGCATATTAAATAAAGTTTATGCATATAAATGTATATCGGTTAATGAGACCTCTTAGCCGTCAGGCAAGATGCTCTAGTTTCCTGGTTAACTTAGTTAAAAGCTAGTCGATTCCCCAGTAAGACCTACCAAAACCGCACTATTTGCACACCAAGCCTAAAAGCCGAAGCTGACACGCTGCAGAATCATAATCACCCGCACAGCGGGTGGTTTTGTGTTTCGCGCGCTTCTCGCGCTCAACAGGCTAAAGCCTCGAACAAAAAAGACCCAAGTTTTTTACCTTGGGTCTTATAAACGTTTAAGTAATTTACTTAGGTTCTTAGGTAGTTATTTACCTAAGCACTTTTTAATTTCTTGCTTAAAGACAATGAATCGAGCAAGAAACGTAGCAGCTGCAGGAATAACCAATAGTGGTGCCACCACAAGAATACCCGCGACAGCTACTCCCTGGGTCGTAACTCTTCTACCAGGTCTTGATAGTATGCTGTTTAAAATATCTGTCATAGTGAATACAAATGAGCCGTCGGTAAGCACATACGCAAGTATCAACTCAAGCGAAAATAGAACAACAAAGACAAGCGCCATGGCAATTCCGGTCTTTTTGCATATAGCAAGTCTCTGGTCAAATGAAAGATCATCTGCCTCAGGAACCTTCTCAAACCATTTAACTGCTCGTTGTTCTGGTGTCATTATGCGCTCTCAATCTCATTAAGATCTGCGTCAACCAATGTTGCTCCAAGGGTATTTTTGAAATGTGCAAGAGCAAACTGATGGTTCTCAGGCGTCAGTGATGCAACTGCTGGCTCAACAACCTCAATGTGATAGCCCAGGTTGTAAGCGTCCACTGCCGTGTGCAGCACGCAAATGTCGGTAAGAACACCAGTCAGGATAACCGTGTTAATGCCGCGCTCCCTCAGACGAATATCAAGATCAGTTCCCGAGAAGGACGAGTAATGGCGCTTGTCCATCCAGAACACATGGCTGTCATCTTTGTGCTGATGATAGAAATCATTCAGAGGGCCAAACAGGTCTCTACCACTTGTTCCAATGATATTATGGGGTGGGAAAAGCTTAGTCTCTGGATGGAAGTTGTCTTCTGGATCGTGAGCATCAATAGCAAAGAAAATATAATCGCCACGATCAAAAGCGCACTTTGTAGCCTCATAAATAGCATCTGAAATAGCCTGAGCTGGCGCACCTGCTGTCAGCTTTCCGTCATCTGCTACAAAATCGTAGGTGTAGTCAATCGAAATTAAAGCCTTCTGCATGATAGATCACGCTTCTTTCTTGAGTTTAAAAGAGCAGTCAGTAAAGGAATAGACGCCACTCATTGTACAGGTGACGTCTCTGTATGCCACGTTCAACACGTAAATGTTTTATGTGTACGTACTTGTC
>JABZGY010000013.1:0-30250 GCA_015259155.1 Atopobium sp.
GCTAACACGCTGCAGAATCATAATCACCCGCATATGAACTGCCTCCCATTTCTTATGTCCAAGAAATGGGAGGCAGTTCACTTTGTCATTTGCGGTCGATTGATTTTCTCGCCATTGGCGGCTGGCCTTCTCCAGGTGATCTTCTAGTCTGTTGCGACGCTTATTTCATTGCAGCAAGGGCCTTTTCCCAGGCAGCAAGCGAGTCCACGCAGGTCTGGTACGCAACGCAGTAGCTCACGCGCAGCCAGCCTGGGCAGCCGAACGAATCGGATGGAACAGGGAGCAGCTCAAACTGCTTTGCCACATCGCAGAATGCCTGAGCGTCTCCACCAGGAGCACGAACCCACAGGTAGAATGCACCATCAGGCTGGATATACTCGTAGCCAAGCTTGGTGAGGCCCTCGGTCAGAACTTCTCGATTCTTTGCATAGGCCTCAACATCTGCAGGCTCATCAACACAGTCGATAATGACGCGCTGGAAAAGAGCTGGCGCACAAACAAAGCCCAGCAGTCGGGCAGCACCCGCGCAAGCTGCGTAAATCTCCTTCTGCTCCGGATTAGACGCAGGTACCAGCACCCAACCGATACGCTCGCCAGGAAGCGAGAGGGACTTAGAGTAGGAATAACACACAATGGTGCGCTCGTAGATATCGGGGACCCAAGGCACCTCAATATCACCAAAAACAATCTCGCGGTAAGGCTCGTCGGAGATGACGTATATTTCTGTGCCCAGCTCAGCGGAGCGTTTGCGGAGCATGTTGGCAAATGCGTCCAGGTTCTCCCTGGTGTATACGGCGCCAACAGGATTGTTTGGCGAGTTGATAATCACCGCGCGAGTCTTAGACGTAAGAGCTGCGCAAACGGCGTCAACGTCAATCTGGAAGGTTTTCTCGTCAGCCAAAACTTCAACACAGGTAGCCTGTGCGTGGTCAATCCACACGCGGTACTCCGGGAAGTATGGAGCAATGACAATAACCTCTTCACCTGGAGAAACAATAGAATTGAGTGCCATGGAAACGGAGGCCGCGGCTCCGCAAGTCAAGATAAGGTCGTCTGCCTGAGCTGTGTGATCTCCAAAGCGACGTCGTAGCGAAGCAGCAATTGCCTCCCTAGCCTGGGGAATGCCGATTGCAGGGGTGTAGCTGTGAACCTGCTGAGGCGGCAACTGCATGGCAGCCTCAATTGATGAGCGGACAGACTCAGGAGCAGGCACGGAAGGATTGCCGATCGAGAAATCAAACACGTTCTGAGCGCCAATCTCAGCGCGACGCTGCATCGCATAACCTGCAATCTCACGGATTGCAGACTTTTCTGATCCGTATGCAAGACTTGTCTGATTGACCATAGTTTCTCGATTCTCTCGAAGCCTACAGTATCTACCTGATAAAACGTTGGCGCGGCGGTGTGGATGCCGCTGCGGCGCATTTGACCTCACACAACCTTTTGATAGATAGCATATTGGGCGAGAAAATCGATCTTCTCGCCCAACTTTAAAAGTTTTAACAAATTTGTATCTATTGCACGGTCGTGCGACAAATTTCTGAAGCAGACCGGCCGGCCTCAACCTATTCGTACACGCAAGGCTTCAGAACGCCAACAAATGGCAGGTTGCGGTAGCGCTCTGCATAGTCCAGGCCGTAACCAACAACAAACTTGTCGGGTACGTGAGTGCCTACGTAACGAGGATCAATAGCTGGACGCTTGCCCTCAATGTCCTTGACCAGGAAAGCGGCAATCTCAATGGACGCGGGGTTACGAGACTGGAGCATACGCACCAGGTAAGAAAGGGTCAGGCCGGAGTCCAGGACGTCCTCAACGATGATGACGTGACGGCCTTCAATCTTGGTGTCAAGATCCTTTACGATGCGCACGACTCCGGAACTTTTAACACCGTCGCCGTAGCTGGAGACAGCCATAAAATCGATGGAGAGTGGGCACTCAATAGCGCGCATGATATCGGCCATGAACACAACAGCTCCGCGAAGAACAGCAATGACCAGGGGGTTCTTGTCCGCGTAATCACGCGTGATCTCTGCACCCACCTTCTTGACGATGTCCTTGATGTCCTGCTCGTCAAGTAGAATCTCCTGAATATCAGGGTGAAGCTCCGCCATTACTGGCTCCTCTCAAATGGCTTGTTTCCAGAATAGATGTTCAATTCTAGCAACTGTTTTGTACCTTGCGTACATTTTACTCGTTCATCGGGACGAATTCCCGCAACCCACACTACATGTCCACGAATATTTGTGCGCACAATAGGCATCATACTCCTGGATTCAACGGGCACACCCGCCTCGCCCAGCAGGTCAGAGATCTTTTTTGACTGACCGTGCATGCCCAGAGGCTGCATAGTGTCCCCCGCCTCGGGCCCCGAGACCCACAGACTGCCGCCGTGAACTGGGTCTACCCCACAGGCCTGTGCGTCGAGAAGAACCGACTCGCCCAACCACTCCTGGCTATGCGCGGTGGCATAGGACACGACGTCAAAGCCGTGCTCCACGGGGAGAATGCGTGCTGAGAGCACTCGGCCGTCTGCCAGCTCCAGCGTTCCCGGCACCGCAAGGTGCTCGCCAAACGTTGCTGCAGCAGGCGACGTACCTGCGGGTTTGCCGTTGGTCGCGACCGCCGCGCCCGCGACCGCACCTCTCGCGGCGCCCGCAGCCGCGCTCCTCGCAGCGCCGACCGCACTTCTCGCAGCGCCCGCGGCGCTCGCGCTCCCCGCGGCGCCCGCCGTGCCCGCGCTCCTCGCAGCGCCCGTGAACGAGAACGTCACGGTGCCCAGACGAACGCGCGCCTCAAGGTTCTGCGGCAGGTTAGCCACGCCAACTCCCGTGGCGACCGCTTCGAGCACGGCGTCTACGTGCCTGAACTCAAGCCAAGCCTCGGGAATCAGCTGCCGAGCCACAATCCTTACCACGCGACGAGCAATTACCACGTCGGTAGAGCTCAGCTTCAACGCATCAAGTACCAGCGAAGGCTCGCTCTTCCGCAGCGTAATCTGCCTCAGTTTGCGAGCAGCCTTGCCCTCAAGATAATCATCTTCGTCGGTCATCAAATCTGCAATTTTGCACACCGTTTGCACCAGCATCGGGTTTCTCGCCTTCAGCAGCGGGAGCACGTTATGGCGCATATACGCACGTAAATAGTGGGTGTCGGTGTTGGTGGCGTCCTCATGCCAGTCCAAGGTGCGAGCTTTCAGCCAGTCTTTGAGCTGGTCATGCGTGTAGTCGAGCAGCGGACGATAAATCAGCCCGCGGTGCCTAGGAATCGACGCCAGGCCGCTCATGCCAGACCCGCGCATCACGTTCATCATGAACGTCTCCGCGCGATCGTCAGCCGTGTGCGCCGTCAAAATCTTTGCCTTCTGGCGAGAAACTCCCTGCTCAACGCAAAGTTTTTGAGCGAGTTCTCGCGCAGCGTCATACCGTACCCGACGACCAATTTCTTCTACGTTACCGTCACGCTCCTGCGCAAGCTTTGCTACGTCCACGCGCAATGCGGTACAGGAAATGCCCAGCGAGTCGCAAGTCTCTTGAACAAAGTGCTGGTCAGCATCCGCGTCCGCTCCGCGAAGCAAATGATTTACGTGCAGCACATGCAGGCGCTCTTGTGCAACGCGCGCAAGACCTGCACCGTCGCCAAGGTCAATCGGTTCCGTTGCCGTCATGTGAAGCAGCGCCATCGAGTCGGCTCCACCCGAGACCATAAGGATTACAGGCGCGGTAGCCTGGCCACGTCGCGAGTTCTCTGTCTTGCCTCGATGCTGATCATCCACCTGGCCTTTCGCAGCGAGAGCGTTCTTTTTATTGAAGTATGCGTGTACGGATGGCACTTAGCACCAATTTCTGTCCGGTGTGTTTGTTACAGTTATACCCGAAAGTTACTCAGTAGAAAGAAATTCATGAATCCCACGTTTCTCCTATATATTCTTGCCAGCGGATCAAAAGGTAATTGCAGCCTGCTAGAAACGCCTGATGGTCTCATTATGATTGATTGCGGAATCTCTAGAAAAGAAATTCTGCGTCGGTCTAAAGAGCTGAACGTTGACCTCTCTGAGCTTGTGGCCATCTTTATTACGCACGAGCACACCGACCACGTCGCGGGTCTTTCGGTAGTCAGTAAAACTTTTGATGTTCCTGTGTTTGCTACAACAGGAACTGCCGCCGCGCTCTCAAGAAGAAGCTCCTGTTCAAACGTCACCTTTACCCTTGTTGATCAGACGGGTTCTGTTCATATTGATGCCGCGCCAGACATTGAGGTAAGCACGTTCCCCACCTCGCACGATGTCTGCGAGCCCATGGGCATGCGCTTTGATTATCTCGCCGGCCCTGATAGGCGCATCGTTGACTCTGTGGGTTATTGCACCGACACAGGTATTCTCACGCCAGAGGCTCTCGATTGCCTCTCTGACGTGCGCCTTCTTGCTATCGAATCCAATCATGACGAGCACATGCTACTAACGGGACCCTATCCGTACATGCTCAAGCAACGCGTCCACGGAGACTCCGGTCACCTGTCAAACGAGTACACCGCACAGGCGTTGTCGCAGCTCGTAGGACCAAATACGCGTTGCGTGGTTGGCATGCATCTCTCTCACGAGAATAACCGTCCAAGCGTCGCCGTGAGAACACTTGCAGAAGCGGTTGGCGCGCAGCCTCTCAACGACGCGTTTACCGAGGCACAAACTCCCGACGGCTCTCTTGCCATCTGCGTGGCAAACCAAGATTGGCCGATGTCGCTCTAAACTGCGCGTGTGCGCGCTGACACGTCGCGCGGCCCGGGTTCCGCACTCCAACAGCACGTCCCGGACTTGCGGCAACAAAAAAGCGAGAAAATCTTGGAGCTCCAAGATCTTCTCGCTATGCGAGGTGCCTGTAATCGGGCGTTGAACAGGCACGTCTAGCCGTACGCTCGGCTGCAGCTATACGTGCCTGGCAGGTCAACTACCAGGCACCTTACTGTCTGAGTAACAGCTTGACTGTCCGCCAAAGCCGCCGCTCAGAGCACTAGTGTTAGTCGATTGCAATCTTTGTGACGCTAGCCTGCTGATCCTGCTTTGGAACAGTAATGGTCAGAATGCCGCCATCAAGCTTTGCAGTCAGACCCTCACGAGCTGCGTCCTTCAGATACACGCCACGAGTTGCCTGCCACTCAGAAGACTCTTTGTGCAGGTAGTTCTTGGCCTTCTCCTCCTCGGACTCCTTGCGAGTAGCGGTGATTGAAAGCCTACCCTCATTGAGCTCGACGTCGATGTTCTCCTTAGAAACACCAGGGAGCTCAGCTGTCACCACGTAAGACTGACCTGCATCCTCAACGTTCATAACAAATGCATCGGACGAGACGGAAGACAGAGCGGAATAAGGCGCGTCAAAGAAAGAATCAAATGAGCCAAATGGCCACGTGCCCAGATTCCTTGCGATACGATCATAGGGAACTACATTCTTCATAGTAACCACTCCTTTACTGGTAGATGCCATTATCGGCACTTCGTTGTTCATCATCTGTTGTACCCTACTTGCACAAATTTATACAACTTTTTATAAAATTTCTAAGTCTTAATGACTAAGATTATCCTGCGGTTATGTACGAATGAATGCGCGAGCCGACACACGAGCCAACACGCGGGCCGACACCCACTCAATCTGCAATCGCCCAAATATCCGAGCAAAACTGTGCAGGATTGCGCGCGCTGCGGTATCATGTTTTATATCAATGTTTTGCGAGACTACGACAAAAGGACCATCGTGGACACCTCGAACAACCTTGAAAACAACGTTTCACCTGCGGATCAGGACCCTCGTTCTGACGCTCAGCAGGAGTTTGAATACGCTGAATCTTTTGAGCAGGAAGCCCAACCAGCTGATGGAGCCGAGCTTCACGTAACTGGTGCACAGCACTTCTCATCATCTGAGATTTCTGAGCATGCGAGCGAGGATGCTGCAAAGCAGCCGTACGTTCGCCAGCACCGTCATCACAAAACAGTGGAGCCTATCAGCGACTTTACGATGCCGGGTGAGAAACTCGAGATTCCGGAGAACCAAGCTGCTGGTTTTGAATCCAGCAAGGGTGCTTACGCGAAGAAGGGTTGGCGCAAGCCAAAGAACGAGATTGCTCACCTTCGCAAAGACGTTCACTACGGCCAATACCTGCAGGTTCCTAAGGGTCAGCGCGACATTTTTGTCAGGAAAGAGCGCCGTTCAAATGCGGGTTCGCTAATTGCCGCCATCATCGTTTTGGCCATCATTGCCGCAGTTTTCTATTTCCTCTGGACTTGGATGTCCACCAACTGGGGCGTTGCGATTCGCTAAACTGCAAGGCCGCGCTGTTTGCCAGCGGTAGCTGCAAAGTTGCGGAGTCGCGCGATGTGCCGGCAGCTGAGCCATCCAGTGCGCGCCTGATTTCTGCAAAGAATCTGTAACTTTTGCCTAAAAGCATCAAAGAATCTGTGGATTTGCCTGATTTTGCAAAAGAATCTGTGTCCCAAACACAGATTCTTTGTACTTTTCAGGCGGACTTTGAAGCGTGCTCGAGATTGCCCTTCCATGAGCACTCACATAGAGCCTGATTTTCTCACCATGTCTGAATGATTTGCCGGAAAAGTGCACCATGTCTGAGTGGTTTTTGCCGGTTTTTCTCGCCATGTCTGAGTAAATTTACTCAGACATGATGAGCTTTTCAGGCTCGCAATCAGAGCCAATTGATTCCGCACACAAAAAACCGCTGATACGTCATGTACCAGCGGCTCTGTTTGTAAAGCTCAGCGTGTGGCGAGAAACCCCGTCTAGCTCCAGGGATCGCGCTCAAAGAGCGGCTCGCTCACGGGACGACGATCGGAGTACGGATCGTAGCCGTCATCGTCCTCGTTTTCTGCGCGAGCAAACTCCGGGTCAACAACCTGCACTTTCTTGGAATCCGCGTCCTTGCGTGCTGTGACCTGCGGCGTAGCCGTTGCAGCAGCCGCAACCTGCGGTGTAGCCATCGCAGCGTCCTCGTGTGCCGCGGCCTGCAGCTCAGACTTCTCGGCCCTGTTTACCTCGTCACACATGCGCAACCTCACTTACTTCTTGCGAGCAACCAAGTTGCCGTTCTCGTCAGTATCAACCAGAACAGTATCGCCCTCATGCAGCTCACCTGCAATAATCAAGTTTGCTACCTGGTCAACAACGCGACGCTGAATCAGTCGCTTCAGAGGACGAGCACCATAAACAGGATCCAAGCCGTCAAGAGCCAGCGACTGCTTAGCAGCCTCGGAAAGCTCCAGCGTCATGCGCTCGTTAGCAAGTCTGCTACGAACATCCTTAAGCTGAATGTCCACAATGCGCTCAATGTCCTCAAGGCCCAGAGGCTGGAAGACAACCACGTCGTCGATACGGTTCAAGAACTCAGGACGGAAGGAGCTACGCAGCGCCTCCATGACCTGCTTTCTGGACTCTTCGGTAAGGCCCTCTTCGCCAGCACCAGCAATGAACTGCGAACCAACGTTACTGGTCATGATAATGATGGTGTTCTTGAAGCTTACTACCCTACCTTGACCGTCCGTCAGGCGACCGTCGTCCAGCACCTGCAGCAAGATGTTGAAGACATCGGGATGAGCCTTCTCCATCTCGTCCAGCAAGATGACGGAGTATGGATGCCTACGGACTGCCTCGGTGAGCTGGCCGCCCTCATCATAGCCCACGTATCCTGGAGGTGCGCCAATGAGTCGCTGGACCGAGAACTTCTCCATGTACTCAGACATATCAATGCGGACCATCGAGCGCTCGTCGTCAAACAGCAGCTCTGCCAGCGCCTTTGCAAGCTCGGTCTTACCTACGCCGGTTGGGCCCAGGAAGAAGAAGCTGCCCAGAGGCTTGTTTGGATCTGCGAGGCCTGCGCGAGAACGACGGACTGCTGCAGCAACTGCGGAAACAGCGTCGTCCTGACCAATAACGCGCAGGTGAAGCTGGTCCTCAAGGTTCTTGAGCTTGTCCATCTCGCCCTGCATCATCTTGGACACAGGCACGCCGGTCCACGAAGAAACTACCTCGGCAATCTCGTCCGTGGTGACCTCTTCCTTGAGGATTCCGCCGTCTTCCTGCTTGGCGAGAAGGGCTTTTTCTGCCTCATCGTATTTGCGCTCAAGCTCTGGAATGATGCTGTAACGAAGCTCAGATGCCTGCGCCAAATCACCCTCGCGGGTCACGCGTTCCATCTGCGTCTTTGCGTCCTCAATCTGGGACTTCAAGTCCTGTACCAGGTCAATTGCGCCGCGCTCGTTCTGCCAGTTGGCCTTCATGCCATCTAGCTTTTCCTGCGTTGTAGCAATCTCCGCGCGGAGGTTCTCCAGGCGCTCCTTAGAAGCAGCGTCCTCCTCCTTCATCAGAGCCTGCTCCTCAATCTGCATCTGAGTGAGTTGACGATCAACCGCATCAATCTCTGCTGGCATAGAATCAAGCTCCATGCGAAGCCTTGATGCCGCCTCATCTACCAGGTCAATTGCCTTATCTGGCAAGAATCGATCAGAAATGTAGCGGTTAGAGAGGTCTGCTGCCGCAACCAGGGCGGAGTCCGTAATACGGACGCGGTGGTGCTGCTCGTACTTCTCCTTGAGGCCACGCAGAATAGAAATGGTGTCTTCAACAGAAGGCTCGGAGACAAGTACGGTCTGGAAACGACGTGCAAGAGCAGCGTCCTTCTCGATGTACTTGCGGTATTCATCCAGCGTAGTAGCACCAATTGCGCGGAGCTCGCCACGGGCAAGCGCTGGCTTCAAGATGTTGCCTGCGTCCATAGAACCCTCGGAAGCGCCGGCGCCCACGATGGTGTGAAGCTCGTCGATGAAGAGGATAATCTGGCCGTTAGACTTGGCCACCTCTTTTACCACGCTCTTCAAGCGGTCCTCAAACTCACCACGGTACTTTGCGCCTGCTACCAGGGCAGACATGTCAAGCTCAACAAGCTCTTTGTCACGCAGGGTGCTTGGAACGTCGCCAGAAACAATACGCTCTGCCAGGCCTTCCACAATTGCAGTCTTGCCAACACCAGGCTCGCCGATAAGAACAGGGTTGTTCTTGGTGCGACGACTCAGAACCTGAATGGTACGGCGAATCTCTTCGACACGACCAATAACTGGATCAAGCTTTCCCTGGCGAGCAAGGTCGGTCACGTTGCGACCGTACTGCTCCAAGGCTTCAAACTGCGGCTTTGCATCCTGAGAAGTTACGCGCTCATCGCCACGAAGCTCGTTGTAGACCTCTTCCACACGCTTAGCAGTAACGCCGGCGTCGCGAAGAATCCTACCTGCATCAGTGTTGTCGTTTGCCAGCGCAGTGAGCAGATGCTCGGAGGTAACGTAGGAATCTCCCAGCTTAGTGGCAAGCTTCTCGGCCTCGTTGATAACCTTGAGAAGGTCGTTGCCAATGCCAATCTGTGCTCCACTTACTTTTGGAGCCTTGGAAATTGCCTGGTCTACCTGTGTGGCAATTGCATCAGGATCTGCACCAATCTTCTCCAAGATAGAACGCAGGTTGCGCTCATTGCTGTCCAGCAGCGCCTTGAGCAGGTGTGTTGGTGCAACCTCGGAAGCCTCTACATCACCAGCAATACCAAGAGCTGCCTGCAGTGCTTCCTGGGCGGTTACGGCCCATTTATCTAGTCTCATAAAATCACCCTCCTACCCCAAACAAAATCGTGCCGGGGACTGAATCTTCATCGGATTCTATATACCCCCAAGCACGACTTTTAATACATATCTAAGTGTGTTTGTAGTAGATTTTCTTATCGAGTTGTACTGAGCTTTTGCGTTACCCAGCTTTAAGCTTTTGCAGCCCTACCCCGCACCTTATTGCTTCTAAAATTCAGCCTCTTCATAGACCAGATTTTGTTCAGCTTCTATTGTCGAGAAAAACTTGGCAGGTGTAAGCACTGGTATATCCGAGCGAACAAAATCTGCCGTATTTCTTGTGACGATATAATCTGCCTTTATCTTCTTAGCAGCGCGCCAAATAAGGCAGTCTTCAAAGTCTTCCCACTGCTCAGACAGCGCATTTGAAATATCCGCTCCATCAATAGAACATACGGTGAGCAGTGGAGATACTTCTTTTAGTATCTCTTGCATGTGGGCAGAGCCGTGAGCCTTAGCACCCACATAGTAGAGATCTGTGTATGACTGAGCTGCTATCCACAGTTCGGCATCTCTAAACTGCTTCATTATGAAAAGTTTTTTCGCGTCTGCAACAAACTGTTCCCTGTACAAAAAGACGTCCAGCAAAACGTTAGTATCAATCAAGAGCTTCATAGTCACTTGACCTCCACTCGCTGATTGCCTCTTTGTAGGTGCTATCGCCTAAATCATTCCAAAACGACGCCGGCGCGGGAACTGAAATCTTTCCAAAAAGTGACGCAAGCTGCTCTTTGTCCTTCTCGCTCAATTGGCGAGAAGACCCTTTGGCAGAAGATTCCAACGAAGCGCTTTCATGAGCATCAGGAAGTCTGCCTGTCACCAGCACATATTCAAAGGCCGCATTAATTAGCTGGGTGGTGTTTGACCCAAGCGATTCAAGAACCTCGGTAACCTGATTTTTGACTTCAACAGGAATACGAGCAGTTACAATGCTGTCCATGGACACTCCTTTACCTAGTTATATCTTTGTATTCATATATTACAACTAGGTAAAGAAGCAAAAGCTAAGCGGTTTCTGACTGGATGCTTCCGTCTTTTAAAACAAGAGAGTGGAAGCGATTTCTTATTTCAGGGGTCACTTGATGAGACGTCATAATAACGGTTCTTTCCTTATCTTTTAAGATCAAATCAATGAGGCTCTGAACTGAGTCGGCATCCAAATGAGCAAAGCTCTCGTCATAAATCACAATTTGTGGCTTAAACAAAAAGATTCGCGCAAGAGCCAACCGCTGTCGTTCTCCACCAGAAAGACTACTTCCCGCCTGGTCAATCACATGATTAATTCCATCTGGGTATCTGGTGAGAATCTCAGAAAAGCCCGACTTTCTGATAGCGTCAATAATTTCTTCATCAGTAAAGTCATGACAAAACAACGTTACGTTATCCCTGATAGTCGCATTAAAAATGAATGTTTGCTGAGAGCAAGGGATTATAAATCGAGCGTATTGCTCACTTTTGAATTGCTTGATTGGCACGCCATCCAAACAAATGTCTCCGTTATCTGGGCTCAGAGCATCTGTTAGCAGCTTGATTAGTGTTGTCTTTCCACTTCCCGAGCTTCCTTCAAGAAGATACTTTCTGCCACGTTCCAAATTAAAACTAATATCCGACAAAACTAATTTGTCCTCGTCATAGCCATACGAAACATGATTGACCGTTAGATTTGTAAAGTGCTCAGGGGTATCTTCTGTTCCACTTTCTGTAGTTGGGACTTCATTAAGAAGCGTTTGTATTTTAGTAATAATCTCTTTTGCGCTTCTCATATCAGTAATTGAGTCACTTATGTTCTGAATGGGATTTGCTATGTAGACAACAAGCTGAGATGCGGCAACCATCATTCCTACTGTCATCAATCCATTAAGGGTAAGAATAGCGCCAATGAAATAAATTCCAATGTAAATAATTTGTCCCACAGTAAATGAAAGCAAGCGTGCCAAGGAACTAAAGTACCGAGCTCCAAATTTCTGCTTCTCCCAAGTCTGATTCGCGCTGCTCATGGCAACCCGCGAAGCCTCTGTTAGATGAAAGCTTCTAAGCAGATCAAACCCTTCAAGATGCTCATTTGCTGTAGCTATAAAATGCTCAGCTGACTCAGATTGTGCTTTTCGTTTATTAGAAATGATTCCAGACATTGTGTTGGGAACAAACATCTGAACAGCTATCATGCATAAAATGAACAGTACGAGCCACGGTGAAATAAACAGCAAGATTATTAGGCTTACTACACCAGAAAAGACATCTATCAAGAGATCAATAAAGACGCGGAAATATGTTTCCTCAAGTAAATCAAGGTCGTTAGTAAGGATTGAGAGCCAATGACTTGTATTGAATGAGTGGAACTCAGGAATTGAGCGATTAAATATCTTTTTTATCAGCTCATCACGCAGATGCGTTTGACAGCCCTGTATAACTGACCAGCGCAAACGCCTGCAAATTAAGTCGACAATAAAATAGCAGAATATATAAAGGCCAAACTAGAGCCCATCATTCAGTGCATCCAACAAATTACCATCCATGGCAAGGTTAACGGATTGAAGCATTACAAATGAAAGCGCAATTTCAAACAAGCTGCTCAAAAGAGAGAAGACTACAAAGAATATTAGTTTGCTCTTTTGTTGAGCGTAAAGGTATTTAAGCATGCCATCTCCCTTAAAAAATTTTCATTTTAAAAAGGTTATGACTGCATGTGGTATTCGGTATTCGGTATTCGGTATTCGGTATTCGGTAAATGGTAACCAAAATCAAGAAAAAACCAGCTCCCTGCACACACGGGAAGCTGGTCATCTTACTAGTAGCAATTTGCCTCGTCGTCTTACGATTCCTTTGGCTGCGTCGAGTCGCCCTCGGCGTTAGCGTCAGAAGGAGTGGAGCTTGGCATACCAAGCAGACGCTGCATCACCATCTCTGGGCTGGTCTCGCTATAACGAACAAGCGAGGTGATGCGTTCGCGCATGTGGTACTCGTGAAGCTCATCCTCAAGCACGCGAATGCGTTCACGCAGCTCATCGATAAGATCGTCCTTCTCGAGAGCTCGTTCACGCATGTCCAAAATGCGCACAACGCCAGCAAGGTTGATGCCCTCGTCCGTCAGCTTGGAGACAAGATTGAGGCGGTCAATGTCCGCGCGAGAGTACAGGCGCGTGTTGCCCCTGGAACGGCCGGGGTTGATCAGGCCCTTCTGCTCGTACACACGAAGCGTCTGCGGGTGCATGCCCGTGAGCTCGGCCGCAACGCTAATCATGTAGAGCGGCTTGTTACGACCGTCATCCTTCTTTCGAGCCATTACCGCTCCTCTCGGTAGCTGCGCTCATCGGCGTCAAGCAGCGCCTGAAGAGCGTCTCGCTCCTTCTTGGAAAGTTTTGTTGGAACCTTGACGTCCACCGAAACATACAGCGCGCCGCGAGTTGCAGGATCCTTCACGCGAGGAGCGCCCAAGTTCTTGAACCTGAACGTCTTTCCGCTCTGTGTACCTGCGGGAACCTTGAGTCGCACGGTAGTTCCATCAGGCGTTGGCACGTCAACCGAGGTGCCCAAAGCCGCCTCGTAGATGCTCACTGGCAGTTTCATGCGCACGTCAGCGCCATCTCGCGAGAAGACCGGGTGAGCCGCAACGTTAATAGTAACCACAAGGTTGCCTCGTGGACCGCCATTGACGCCGTACTCGCCATGCTTCTTGTAGCGCAACTTCATGCCATCGTAAGCGCCGGCTGGCACCTTAATGGTCAGCGATTGCTCCTCACCAGTTGAAGGCACGCGATACGTTGCCTTGCGAGAAGTGCCCTTAAATGCCTCGTCAAACGATACGTTTACGGACATAGTCAGGTCACTGCCTGCAACTGGACGGTTTGCTCGCCCACCAAAAATGTCGGCAAAGTCAAAACCGCCAGCTCCCGCGCCCGCTCCGCCGCCAAAGCCGCTAAAGAAATCGGCAAAATTGGCGCCGTTTACGTTGGTGGTGTAGGTGTAGCCGCCCTGGCGACCACCAAATCCACCTCCAGGAATGCCTCCAAATGCAAGCATCTGGTCATACTCCTGGCGCTTCTTATCATCAGAGAGCGTGTTGTACGCTTCCGAAATCTCCTTGAACTTGGCCTCATCGCCGCCCCTATCAGGGTGGTATTTAGCTGCAAGTTTCCTAAACGCTTTTTGAATATCAGACTTCGAGGCGTCGCGCTTCACGCCAAGAACGTCATAAAAAGTCTTACTACCTGCCATTCAGCACGGCCTCCTCTCTAAACTACTCTGTCTTACTCGGTTGCGCCATTTGCGGCTGCGTCGTCTGCAGCGTCTGCCTCAGCGTCCTCAGCAGCCTCTGACTCAGCTGGACGCTTTGGGCCACCGTGAGTAACAACAACCATCGCAGTGCGAATATCCTTGCCGCCCATACGATAGCCCTTTTGGTACACCTGGGCAACGGTTTCATCATATGCCTCGGTGTCCTCAATCTGGCTTACTGCCTGGTGAGATAGAGGATCAAAGGCTTCGCCAACAGGGTTAACTACCTCAACACCCTCTTTGTTCAAGACGCCCACAAGCTTATTGCATACTGCGGAGACGCCCTCAACAAACTGCTTGGCTGCAGGGTCAGTCAGGTTGCCTGCGTGCTCAATTGCGCGCTCCAGATCATCAATAACAGGGAGAAGGTCAACTACCAGCTTCTCTGTTGCACGCTGGCGCTCATCAAGACGCTCCTGAGCAGTACGACGACGGTAGTTATCCCAGTCAGCCTGAAGGCGAAGGAAGCGATCATTTGCCTCAGCTGCCTGCTGCTTTGCTGCCTCAATCTGGTCAGAGACCGAGTCCAGCTCGTTCTGAAGGCGGTCGCGCTCCTGAGCTGCACGCTGGGCGTCGGCAGCAATCTCTGCCTCCGCTGTCTCTTCTCCGCGACGAATTGCCTCTGCAATCATCTCTTCTTCGGTCATCGGACGACCTGTGCCAGCTGCGCCATTGGCAGCGGCCGCGTTACCGTCAAGCGTCTGACTTGCGGAACCATCTCCCACAACGCCGACGGCACCTACGGTTTCATCACCGTTATTCTCGTTATCAAAGGTAGTGTCAACCTTGTTTTGATCTTCTGTTGCCACTGTCATCACCTCCCTATGTGTAGAAGGCGGCTAAACGTTTCCGCCAGCCGCCTCCGAGTCATATCACATTGTCTACCAGCTACTGCACCAAGTTACCCAAGCGCATATGCCGAGAAACTCAGATTAGTTCTGGTTCTTATCGTCGTCGACAACCTCGTAGTCTGCATCAACAACGTCTGGCTCAGAAGGGTTGCTTGCTGCGCCGTTGTTGCCAGCGGTCTGAGCCTGAGCGTCAGCATAGACAATCTCTGCAAGCTTCTGGCCAACCTCAGTGAGTTTCTCGCCAGCCTTCTTGATTGCCTCAATATCGGAGCCATCAAGTGCGGTCTTTGCCTCAGCAACAGCCTCTTCAACAGCCTTCTTCTGATCCTCAGGGACCTTATCGCCAAGGTCTTTGACGGTCTGCTCGGTGCTGTACGCCAGGGAGTCTACCTGGTTGCGGACCTCAATCTCGTCCTTGCGCTTCTTGTCTTCCTCAGCGTGAGACTCTGCGTCCTTGACCATGCGGTCAACTTCGTCGTCGGACAGAGCGGTTGATCCAGAAATGGTAATCTCCTGGGACTTGTCGGTTGCCTTGTCCTTAGCGGTGACCTTCAGGATGCCGTTTGCGTCGATGTCAAAAGTAACCTCAATCTGAGGAATGCCGCGCTGAGCAGCAGGAATGCCGGTAAGGTTGAACTTACCCAGGCTCTTGTTGTCAGAAGCCATCTCGCGCTCGCCCTGGAGGACGTGAATCTCAACGGAGGTCTGGTTGTCAGCTGCGGTGGAGTAAACCTTTGTGCTGGAGGTTGGGATGGTAGTGTTGCGGTCGATGACCTTGTCAACAACGCCGCCAAGGGTCTCAACGCCCAGGGACAGTGGGGTTACATCCAGCAGCAGGATGCCGGAGACGTCGCCGGTAAGAACGCCACCCTGAACAGCTGCGCCGTCTGCAACAACCTCGTCTGGGTTAACAGACATGTTAGGCTGCTTGCCAGTCATGCTCTTGACCAGGTCCTGAACAGCTGGCATACGAGTGGAGCCGCCAACCAGAATGACCTCGCTGACGTCGGAGAGCTGAAGGCCTGCGTCCTGGAGTGCCTTAGTTACAGGAGCCTTGCAGCGGTCGAGAAGATCGCGGGTGATGCGCTCAAACTCTGCACGAGTCAGGGTGTAGTCAAGGTGCTTAGGACCAGATGCATCTGCGGTGATGAATGGCAGGTTAATCTGTGCCTGCTGAGCGCTGGAGAGCTCCTTCTTGGCGTTCTCTGCAGCCTCCTTGAGGCGCTGAAGTGCCATTGGGTCCTTGCGGAGGTCAATGCTGTTATCGGAGTTGAACTTGTCTGCAAGCCAGTCGATAACGCGCTGATCCCAGTCGTCGCCGCCCAGGTGGTTGTCGCCGTTGGTTGCAAGAACCTCAACAACGCCGTCTGCAAGATCAAGCAGGGAGACGTCGAAGGTACCACCGCCGAGGTCGAAGACGAGAACCTTGTGGTCCTGGTCCTTCTTGTCCAGGCCGTAAGCAAGAGCTGCTGCGGTTGGCTCGTTGACGATACGCTGAACGTTGAGGCCAGCAATCTTACCTGCGTCCTTAGTTGCCTGACGCTGTGCGTCATTGAAGTATGCTGGGACAGTAATGACAGCGTCGGTTACAGGCTCACCGAGGTACTTCTCGGCGTCTGCCTTCATCTTTGCAAGAGTCATAGCGCTGATCTGCTCTGGAGTGTAGTCAACGCCCTCAATCTCGACGACTGCGCGACCGTCGGTGCCAGCCTTAACCTTGTAAGGGACAGTCTTGATCTCAGACTGGACCTCGTCAAACTTGCGACCCATGAAACGCTTGATGGAGAAGACAGTGTTTACAGGGTTGGTTACAGCCTGGTTCTTTGCTGCCTTACCAACAATGCGGTCACCATCAGCACGGAAGCCGACGACGGAAGGAGTTGTGCGGTCTCCCTCTGCGTTAACGATAATAGTTGGCTCTCCACCCTCGAGGACAGCCATAGCTGAGTTTGTAGTACCCAGGTCAATTCCAAGAATCTTACCCATTGTGAATCATCCTTTCCTATGTACGTGTTCCGTTTGGCGAGAAACCCCACAGGTAGATGACCTGAAAAGGGGTACAAGCTAACCGTGAACACATACCGTGTTTCTGCTTTACGGTTTTGCTTATACCCCTATGTCTGACTTATATACATAATCTAAGTCAGTTTGTAGTAGATTTTTTCTAAATCATATTCTTGGATAGTAATTACCCGTGCTGTCTTGAATGACAAATTTACCTTTCTTAAATCTGAAGATAGCTTCTTGTGCATTTTTATCAGGAGTAGTTTCATTCAATTCAAATTGAATTAATTCAATGCAGCCCGCTTTAACCACCAATGGAAGAGGTTTTGATTTTGAATATTCTTTTGCTATATCTAAAATTCCAGGTTTTCCATCATGCATTACTTTAAATCCATAATTAGTTATAGCAATAGGAGTATTCCCAACATTTGTAACGGTGACAGTGACTTTAAATTCTCCAAAAGGGCCTTCTATTAATGACACTGTAATCAGCAATTTTTTTCTAATACCAAGCCCTAGATATAAACTAACTGCAACAGCTAAGAATGTTGCCACCACGCCGATTGCTTGCCAGTCAATTGGCATCTTATTCTCCTTGGCCACTTAAATAATCTCTTAATTAAATTAGCGTATCCCTGCCGTAAGCCTCGCGCCATGCAGCAGAGAACTCATTAACAGCAATCTTTGTTCCAGGGTGGTCCATCATCGTGTAGACAATATCAGGTGGAAGAGTAACTGCATCAATGCCCGCAGAAATAAGTGCATGAACCTGCTCAGTATTCTTAAACGACGCAGCAAGAATCTTTGAATTCAACCCGTGAGTCTCAAGCATCTGCATAAGATCAATAACCTGGCCTATACCGTCGCCATAGTTGCACATACGATTAACGTAAGGAGCCAGATAATCTGCGCCATTCATCGCTGCCAAAAATGCCTCGTCAGCCGAATAAATTGCGGTTGCCAGGACACCAAGTCCTTCGGATTTGAGCTGTTTAATAGCCTTGTATCCATTGCGGGTAACAGGAATCTTCACATAGGTATTCTCGGGGCGAAGACCACAGATATATCGAGCCTCTTCCAGCATTTGCTCATAGTCAGTCGAAACAACCTGAACAAAGAACTTCTGCTCAGGCAGCAGATATTCCACGAACTCTTTGATTACTTGCTCGGGTTGCTTACCGCTTCTAGTGATGATTGAAGGGTTAGTGGTAACTCCATCAATGGTCAAAAGCTCATCAAGTTGCTTAACCGCCTCAAGATCAGCTGTGTCTAGAATAAACTCCATGCGTAACTTCCCTTCATCACTAGGGCATCTATGTACTAACAACTATTTTAGCCATTGTACTTCTCGCCATTAGCTGCCATTCATCTTATCTATGAGCGGCAGTGTATGTGAAGGGTTAAGCGCTACTCAGAGTCTATTGCATCAACCAGTGGGATTCTGATAGTAAATACAGAACCCTGAGGATTGTTTTCGGAGACTGTAATGGAAGCTCCATGCCGCTTCAAGATAGTCTTAACCAGTGAAAGACCAATGCCTGCGCCGCCAAACTCTCTGGAGCGTGACTTATTCACCCTGTAGAACGGCTCAAAAACAAGCTCTCTTTGCTCAGGAGCTATGCCTACTCCTGTATCGGCAATTATAATCACGCCTTCTTGACCCCTGGTTTCTAGAGTAATGTTGACTGAACCTTCTTCATTGTTATAACGAATGGCATTTTCAACCAGGTTGTAAAGAGCTCGATATAGCAGATTGGTATTTCCTTTAACGGTAAGATTTTGTGCCTCGGATTGTGCATCAGAATGTTCATCAATCTGCGTGTTAACCTGCACATTGACCATATTATTTTGAGCGACCGATTCAAGATCATCCACGACCGTTTTAACTACTGAATCAAGAGAAACGTCCTCAGTCTCTCCTAGCTCAGATGTCTCCGCAAATTCCAAAAGGTCAGTGATGATTGAAGATAGGCGGTCAATGTATGTCTCCATCGTGTCTACAAGCTCGTCATATTCACGCTGTTCTCGCTTCTTTTTCTTAAATACATCCAGCTTGGTTCTCAGTACTGCAATTGGCGTTCTGAGCTCGTGAGCTGCACTAGCCGAGAAACGCCTCTGCATTGCAAACGCTTCATCTAGTTGCTCAGTCATCTGATTAAATGACTTAACCAGCTCCTGAACCTCTTCTCCACCGCCCTCAATCTCAATGGAATCAGACAGCGTATCAGGGCCAATTTCTTTCATGCGAGCAGAGAGCTGTTGAACTGGTTTAGTATAGTGACCTGCTAAAAGATAAGCTGCACAGCTGCCAGCAATAATCACAAAGAACAAGATGCCTAGCGCATCAAACAAAATAGAACGTTCGATAGTATCTACATCCAAAACGATAGAAAGAGTTCCCTGGTTGATGGCGTTGGCTGCAGCCAGTTCCAGCAGCTCAGAAGTTGAGCGATACACAAGCCAGGTCAAAACTACGCAACAACACACCAATAAACCAACCATAAGAAGGGTGAGCTGGGCGCGTATTGATCGCATTGGCTTTGGGATTATTTCACTTATCTTAGTCATCGCTGTCCCTCTTAAAGCAATAACCCTCTCCTACTTTGTTAGAAATTGGGTCATATCCAAGGGCTTCTCGCAACTTTTTTCTAATCGAGAAAATATGCACACGCACAGAATTGCTGAATAAGTCCACGTTGCTATCCCATGCATGAGTCATTAGCTCTTCACTGCTCACAAACGCTCCGGCATTTCGCATCAGATACTCTAAAATTGCGAGCTCTTTCTTAGTGAGATTAACCGAAGAATCTCCAACAAAAACTTGTCGAGCCGTAGTGTCAAACCGAAGTTCTCCCAGCGTCAAAGACGCTTCTCCGTGCGTATATTCGCGGCGCAAGAGCGTCCTAATGCGAGCCTCAAGCTCACCAAACGCAAAAGGTTTTATAAGGTAGTCATCAGCACCCGCATCTAATCCAACAATGCGATCAGACACCGATGACCGCGCAGAAAGAATCAACACCTTAGTTTCTGAGTGCTCCGCTCGTAGCGTGCGCAGCAAATCAAGCCCATCGATACCAGGAAGATTGAGGTCAAGTAGAATCAGGTCATATTGCTCAAGCTGAGCCATCTCAAGAGCCTGAGTGCCATTGTCGACAAGATCAACGTAATAACCGTCCAGTTCAAGCCCCTCTCCAATAGAGGCAAGAAGCTCTTTTTCATCTTCCACTACAAGGATTTTCAATTCTTCCCTTTCAAATGCAGCTTGATGCTATTTGCAAGTATTAGAGTACGCCTGGGCCAAGCTCAACTGACTCAGCCCAAGCGTACTTCATACAACATTTCAAATGCTAACCGATTAAACCCTACGGCGAGAAGTTCTTCTCGCTATGTGCCGTGAGCGGCATGTAAGCTTCTATAACCTACTTTGCTTGAGCGAGAGCCTGGTCAACGCGCTTTTGAAGTTCGCTACCCTGGAGCTTGCTGGCACCACCGGTGATTGGATCGCCTACGAGTCTACCGTTCTGATCGATGACCATAGTAGTTGGGAACGCTGTGAGGCCTTCGATAACGTGACCGCCGTCGCTGTGAGGATCAAGAGCGACGTTTCCGTAGGTAACGCCCTGCTTCTGGAGAATATTCACGGCTTCCTTCTTAGCGTCGTCCGTGTATGCGGCTTCGGCGTTGACGCCCAGGACATTGACACCTTTGTCCTTATAGGTTTCAGCTAGTTCTTGAAGCATTGGCATCTCCTGAATGCAACCAGTACAGCCATTGAACCAGAAGGTCAGAACAGTGACCTTATTCTGTCCAAATACGGTGTTGTCATAGGTAGCGCCAGTAGTGATATCTGTTGCCTTAAAATCTGGGAAGGTATCGCCGTCTTTGAGGTGCAGTTTTGATGCTGCCTCAGGTGGAACTGCAGAAGAATTCTGTTGCTCGGCAGTTGGAGCGGTTGTTGTACCTGTGTTGCCAGTACCACCAACGCTGCATCCAACAAGCGCAACTGCCATAAGTAGGCCAGCGACATACGTCAGGGATTTTGTTACAAATTTTTTCATTTCATAGTCCTTTCTGTCTTTTCTACGTACGAAACGTAGCTATACACGTTTTATGACACTTACTTTATTGAGCTTGTCGCCTGGAGATCAGCCAAGTGCTTTGCTGTAGCAACCTTTTCCGACTGCTCAATTTTCTTGTTGATTAACAGGAGTTTTGCATCAATCGCATGAACAGGACAAACCTTTATGCACTCTCCACAGCGAATGCACTCAAGAGCTGCGTTATTCTTCGTGATATCTACGTCCATCTTGCATGTACGCGCACATTTTCCGCAGCTTACACAGGTCTTCTCGTCAACTCGATACTGCAAAATTGAGATGCGATTAAACAGAGAATAAAAAGCCCCGAGCGGGCAAATCCATTTGCAAAAAGGACGATAAAACATGATGCTCAACAGTACGACAGTTGCCAGAATGCTGAACTTCATCGTAAAAAGTGTGCCCAGAGCTGCCCTAATGCTGACATCTGCTAAAGAAAGCGGAATTGCTCCCTCAAGAATTCCCTGTGGACAAACATACTTACAGAAATAAGGCTCTCCCATTCCTACGGCATTTTGAATCAAAGCTGGTAGAGCCCAGACAAGTACAATTAATATGACGTACTTCAAATAGCGCAAGGCTTTGAGCTTTTTGGTGCTAAATTTTTTTGGGAATGGAATCTTGTGGAGAAGATCTTGTACCCAGCCAAATGGACAAAGAAATCCGCAGACAAACCTGCCTAGTAAAGTTCCAATAAGAATCAAAATACCCGTAATGTAATACGAGAAGCTGAATTTAGAAGATCCAACTACCGCCTGAAATGCTCCAATAGGGCAAGCGCCCGTAGCTGCTGGGCAAGAATAGCAGTTAAGTCCAGGGACACAGACTGACTTTGCAGGACCAGTATAGATAGTTCCCTTAGCAAAATTTGTTAGGTGAGGGTTGGTTAGGAAGGTTGCGCATGCCTGCACGAAACCTCTTTTAGTAATAAATTCTCGCACTTTCTTTCCAAGAAATTTTATCCCTGAGAGCACTTTCACCGCAGGTCACCTAACCAATGCCTACACACTCAAGACAGATTCGTACCGCTTTTCCCAATACGACACTAACCTCTCCGCGAGAAGCGCCATAGACTACAAATGCACATCCTAGCAGCAAAAATAGAATAGGCAGGATACGTAGGCGGCAGTTCCAACCACAAGCTTGCTTTGATTTCATAGATACTCCCTTCTCCTGGCTCTAGTACAACAGAAGGGGTGTTAAATCGCTGTTAAGCTGATTTAAATTTTCCGGGAAGGGTAGCAAATAGCCGCTCGAATATCTTTTGAATTTCTATGAATGTCATGGCAGTGACATGGCAATGGCTCTTAAATACACCTTAAATGTGATTCAAGTGCGACCCAAAAGTTGCCATGAAACTTTTTATATAAATCTCCGAACTTATAAAATATGCAATCACATAAAACCGCAGGTATACGACCTGCGGTAAAATCGGGGCCTCTCGCCATCGGCTCGGAGGTAAATTTCGGATTTGGGAAACACACCTAAGTCGGATAATCTGTCAAAAAGACGTATACATGACGCTGAAAATAGCTAAAGCATGCAGATTATCGTCATTAGATGTGTAAATTGCCCGCATCTGAGCAGAATATCCGACTTTGGTGTGTTCCGTAGATACAGAATTTATCGATAGTTAAATTTCTTATATTTCTCTATTCATGTTCAAGCATATTAGATGAAGTTTATGCATAAAGATGCATATCAGGCAGTGTGACCACCTAGCTGCCTGGCTATCTTGATTAGAAACATGTCGATTCTTCAGCAGAACACAAGAAATCTGCGCTATTTTGTGCGCCAGGCCTAAAAGCCGACGCTAACACGCTACAAAAAAGCTGGTAATCCTTACGGATTACCAGCTCAAGGTCAGTATGTTTCTCGTCACATGAGAAAGCCACGTGTTCGCGCGCGTTCGCGCTTGGCGCGCTTTCGCGCCCGTTGTACCTGCCGCGCCGCCGCGCTTGCGTGCGCTTAGTGGGTTGCGTCCTCGAAGAACTCCCATGCCTGAGCGTCGGTTGCGCCCTCGTGAACGATCATGCGGACAGCCTCGGCCATCTGCAGAGGATGGGTGCTCTGGAAGATGTTGCGGCCCATGTCAACGCCGCGTGCACCCTTGCGGATAACGTCGTATGCAAGGTGCAGAGCGTCGCGCTCAGCAAGCTTCTTGCCACCAGCGACAACAATTGGAACTGGGCAAGCTGCAACGACTTCCTCGAAGTCCTCGCAGTCGTAGGTCTTAACAATCTGGCAGCCCATCTCAGCGATGATGCGGGTTGCAAGCTTGAAGAAGCGACCGGTGCGCTCCATGTCCTTACCAACAGCACAAACGCCGAGGGTAGGAATGCTGTAGCGGAAGCCAGCGTTAATGACCTGGCTCAGGTTGTCGATACTGGAGAGCTGGCCATCAGCGCCGATGAAGGTCTGAACAGCCATGCAGTCTGCGTTCATGCGGATAGCATCCTCGATGTCAACAGCAACAACCTCGTGCGAGAGGTCGGACTGCAGCATAGAAGAACCAGAAGAAACGCGAAGAGCAATGCCCTTAGAGACCTCAGGAGAAACGCAGGTCCTGATTGCGCCACGGGTGCCCATGAAGCAGTCAACGTAAGGAGCAAGCTGTGGAAGCAGCAGGTCAAGACGCTCGAGACCAGCGGTTGAACCCATGAAGTAGCCGTGGTCAAATGCGAACATTACAGTGTTGCCGCTCTTTGGATCAAAGATGTTGGAGAGGTGCTTCTGCATACCCCAGTCGAGGTTGTTTGCACCCTTTACATAAAATCCCTGATTGTTAGCAAAAGGAGTGTCTACGTGATAATCCTTAGCTACTTTCAATCCGTCCAGATCTGCCATGAAAATCCTTTCAATAAAACCTTAAAGCTCGCAGAGGAAGTGTGATTCTTCGGCGGCTCCCTCTAGGAGAACCGCCCTAGGAGGACCGCCCTCCTCTGTGGCTGAATTACCTCATAAGCTGGCGAGAAGATCGGTCTTCTCGCCAGCCGCAAACTTACGCCGTGAACTTACGCCTTGATTAGAAGGAGTAGTTGTTCATGTTCTCCTTGGTGAAGACAAGGCGCTCAGGAAGCAGGACAACGCCGTTGTTCTTGTCGCCAGTCTTTGCACCCTCGGCGATGGAGTCGTTAGGCTCAACCTTAACATCGCCAATGCTTGGGATGGAGATGGTGTCGCCAACCTTGACCTCGTTACCAGCTGCAAGGAATGCTGCAACGTAGCAGCCCATAGCGCCCTGAACTGCGCAGTCCCAGAGGCCCCAGTTGTAGATGGTGCCGTGCTCGCAGTAGGACTTGATGGACTGTGGAGAAGCAAAACCGGTGATGGTGATCTTCTTTTCGTCGTAGCCCTTGTTCTCTGCAGCCTGAAGCTGGCCAGGAAGAGCGGTGGAGTCGTTGCAGATGATCAGGTCAATCTCTGGGTAAGCGTCAAGGATTGCCTCACCAATGGTGATTGCCTGCTCAGCGTCCTGGTTGGAGTAGTAGTTCTCGTGGACGTTCTTCCACTTAGGATACTTCTCCTTGATGATCTTCTGTGCAGCTACCTGCCAGGAGTTCTGGTCGGTAACGGTTGCCTGAGAATAGTGCCAGACATAGGTGATCTCGTCCTTCTCTGGGTCCTTGCCGCGCTCCTTGAGACCAGCAACGCCCATGTCAACAAGCATCTGGCCAAGGATCTCTGGGGTACCCTGAGAAACCATGAGGGTACGATCCTCTGGGTTAGCATCGGAGTCCCAAGTGGTAACTACGATACCAGCAGCGGTTGCCTTCTTCAGTGCGTCGGAAACGCCCTTTGCATCAACGGTAGAGATGCTGATTGCGTCTACGCCGTTAGCAACTGCCTGGTTGATGACGGAGACCTGAGCGGAAACAGATGCGGTTGCGTCGCCGATGTAATCAACGGTGAAGCCCCACTCCTTGGACTTGTCCTGTGCGCCCTTGTTTGCGGACTCGAAGAATGCGTTACCGGTGACCTTAGGAATAAATGCTACGGTCTTACCCTTGACGTCTCCGCCACCCTCGGACTTCTTGGTCTCTTCCTTCTTCTCGCCACCACCATTATTGCAGCCTGCCAGAGCGAGGCCAGCGCTAACTGCGGTGATACCAGCGGCACCAATAAAACCACGACGAGTAATCTCTTGCATAGGTAACCTCCCTTGTCTGTGCCTAAGGCACAATTTCCCCAAAGCTTATGCCTTGGCTTTACTGCTGCTTGAGAGCAGCGATTTCAAAAACGTACCAATATTTGTTCCGCTTGCTGCCGATCGAGCAACGATGACAACAACCAGCAGGACACCAACAGGAATATCCAGGTACTGTGGGCTTACTTTGAAGCACAGTGGCAAACCGAAGCGCAAGAATGCAATAACAAACGAAGCAAGTGCGGTACCAACAATGGAGCCCTTACCACCAGTGGAGAGCGTGCCACCCAAAACAACTGCGGTGATGATATCCATGGTAAGGTCGGCGCCAAGATCGGACTTTGCGGTACCCAGGTAAGCGGTCAGAACCACGCCTGCAATAACTGCGGAAACTGCGGTGAGCATGTAGGTGGACATGATGACTGCTCGACTGTTAATGCCAGAGAACTCAGCTGCACTTTGGTTAACGCCAACCAGGGTAATGCGGCGACCATACTTGGTCTTGTGCAGCAGAATGAACGCGATGACCAGCATCAAGATGTAGATAAGCAACTGGAATGGGATGACGCCAAAGAGCTGGAAGTTAGATACAAACTTGAAGTCCTCGGGGAAACCGCCAATTCCCTGGTAGCTCTCGGTCTTGGAGAGCGTGGAGATGAGCAGCGCCAGACCGGAGTACAGGAAGCTGCCACCCAGGGTAACAACCATTGCTTGCACTCGGCAGTACGCAATCAAGAAGCCCGAAAGCGCGCCGCAAGCAACAACCAGGACAAAGGCAACACCCACGGCGCCCCAGATAGGAAGGCCAAAGTCCTGCCAACCAACGCCAATGGTGATGGACGTCAGACCAACCAGAGACGCAACCTGGATGTCGATGCCGCCAGTAACCATAACAAGCGTTACAAAGAGCGAAATCATAAAGACTGGCAGGTTGTCGTTAATGCTGGTAAACAGCAGTGCTGGACGCAAGAACTTGCCGTTTGCAGCACCAAAAATCACAAACTCAAGCACAAGCAGGCCAATAAGGATCATGTTCCAACTTGTCTGACCCTTGGACAAGAATCCCTTAAGCGTCTTCATCATTAGCGAACACCGCCCTTCTTACCCAAAGGGCTCATAGCTGCCTCACCAAAGTCTGCAATCTGCTCTGCAAGAACCTCAGAAGTTGCCTTTGGAGAAACACGTGCGTTCAGACGAGCATGCCTGTTCTGAACAATGGAGCGGTGCTGAAGCAGGGCGTCCACAACAACAATGACAATCAGGATGACGCCGGTAATTGCGTTGTCGTAATTTGACGAGAAGCCCATGAAGACCAACAGGTAGCTGATGGATGCCATGATGACGGAACCGACAGCTGCACCAAGGACGGAGCCAACGCCACCAAGCAGGCTAACGCCACCAAGAACGCAAGCTGCAATAGCCTTCATCTCGTAACCATTGCCGCTCATTGGGGTAACAAAGCCAATGCGGCTGCAGAAGATGATGCCGCCGATAGCTGCCATAACGCCGCAGATGACGTATGCCAGAATCTTGGTCTGAAGAGCTGGAATGCCAACCAGGGTTGCACCGTTAGCGTTATCGCCAACTGCTGCAAACCAGCGACCACGACGGGTCTGGGTTAGTGCAAAGTGAATCAGAATAACCAGTGCGATAACTGCGCAATAGTAAACCGTGAAGTCACCAATACCGGTTACTGCCGAGAAGTCCTTGAACTCCTTAGGAAGGTTCTCAACCCACTGGCCGTTGGTGTAAACGTAAACAATACCGCGCAGAACGCCGTTGGTGCCCAGGGTAAAGATGAGCGATGGAGCCTTCATAACGGCAACGCCCCAGGCGTTTACCAGACCAATTGCTACACCAATAAGAATACCTACCAGGCAAGCAACAGGCAGTGGAGTTCCATCTCTCAGCATGCTACCAACTACTACAGCAACAAGACCCAAGTTAGAACCAACAGAAACGTCAATCTCACCAATGAACAGGGTGAAAGCCACACCAACAGCGACCAATGTGTAGACAACGGACGTGTTAAAGCAGGCAGCAATTGTTGCTGGTGTCAAGAATGCAGGATTCATTGCACCAACAATAATAAAGAGAGCAATCAGGAATGCGAGGCTGCTCAGTCCCCTAGCCTTGAGAAGGCGCTTTACAAGATCCATACGTCACCTCCTACAATCCAAATGCAGCGGACATGAGGTTGTCCTGCGTAATTTCTTCTTTTTTGAACTCGTGATTAATGCGTCCCTGGTACATAGTGAACGCGCGGTCAGCAAGCTCAATAATCTCTTCCATATCAGAAGAAATCAGAAGAATAGAAACACCTTGCTTACGGAGCTCCTGCAAAACGGCGTACACATCGCCACGAGCAGCAGCGTCAATACCACGGGTTGGCTCGTCCAAAATAACAACCTTTGGAGCAACCGAGAATGCGCGGCCAATAACAATCTTCTGCTGGTTACCACCAGAGAGGCCGCCTACCTCCTGATCAAGGCCAGTAACCTTGGTGCGGAAGTTATCAACGTAGTTCTGAGAAACTCTATCTTCTTCTTTGCGGTTAAGCAGCAGCTTACCAAGAGAAGAGTTAGCAAGCAGAGAGCTTGTGGTGTTCTCGGCAACGTCACGAATTCTAAACAGACCGTCGTTAAAGCGGTCCTCTGGGACATAGCTCAGACCTGCAGCAATGACGTCCTTGGTGGACTTGCCGGTAATGTCTTTGCCATCAACAAATACCTTGCCGCCCAAAACCTTATCCATACCGTAAATGGTGGTGGCCATCTCTGATCTACCAGCACCAACGATACCTGCAAGACCAACAATCTCGCCTGGATAAATGTTGAGGTTTACGTCAGCAAAGCCATAGCCGGTGAACTCAGCAAGTTCAAAAATAGGCTCTGCGTCGTAATCAATGTTTGCGCTCTCGGCAATCTCTTTCTTAATCTCTGCTGCGTCTGGTGGGAGCAGTCCGCGTACAAGATCTTCTCGCGTAAAGTCCTCTACCTTGCCGCGCATAGCCATAACGCCATCGCGCAGAATGCCAATGCTGGTAGAAATCTCAAAGACCTCTGCCAGGCGGTGTGTGATGTAGATAATGCCAATGTTCTTCTGCTTGAGCTCCTGGACTACCTTGAAGAGGCTCTGTACCTCGTCAAAGGTAAGTGCAGAAGTTGGCTCGTCCAGAATAAGAATCTCAGAGTGACGCATAAGACCGCGGAGAATCTCAACCATGCCCTGCTCAGCAATGGAAAGTGTCATTGCCTTACGGTCCAGGTCAAGCTCCCAGCCAATCTCTTTCATAGTGTCTTCAAGCATCTTGTTAAGCTCAGCTTTTGGAGCCTCAAAACCAATAGTGATGTTTTCTCTAACGGTCATGTTAGGGAACAGCATTGGCTCCTGAGGAACCATATAAATACTGTGTGCGAGTGCAGCCTTAGGGTTGGAGATATCAACCTTTTGACGATCGATAGAAATTTCTCCCTCGTCGGCAGAGTAGATACCCATGATGATCTTCATGAGGGTAGATTTACCGGAACCATTGCCACCAATAAGAGAGATGACCTCTCCTGGCGCCAAATCTAAGTTAATGCCTTTTAATACCTCGTTGGAACCAAATGACTTTCTGATTCCGCGGACGGAAAGAAGTGTGTCACACTGCTCGCACACATCTTTTCCTTCAGGCGACTTTGGGTCAGTGGCATCGATATCGATGTCAAAAGTTTCACCCATAGTACCTCCTACCAAAAAATAACAAACGGCCGAACAAAATCTCACACTTTGAAGATATCTATAAATAGGCATTCTTCAAAGCACCGTCACGGCAAACGGTATTATTACTGCCGTGAATGGTATTTTTGATTGTCCAATGAACAATAGTTCAGAATTCTTCTATACGTAATTATGGTATTTGTAGTATATCTTCCTGTTAATAGGGAGAAAAATTACTATAATGAAATCTAGTATGTTAGATACAAATGTTTTAGTATTAAACAAAAGTATCAACTGGAGGATGGATGGACGAGCAGACATATGCACTAGCCACCAAGGCTGCATGGTATTACTACATGGAAGATAACACCCAGGCTCAGATTGCTGAGGTCATGGGCGTTTCTCGTGCAAAAGTTATTCGTCTGCTTGAAGAGGCTCGCGCTCAAGGCATTGTTCAGTTCAGCTTCAGAAAGAACGATAGCCAGCGCGTTTCCGCAGAACAGCTCCTAATTGACCGCTTTGGCCTCAAGGACGCTTTTGTAGTCCCAACTCCCCTGGACAGCTCTGCCATTAATCAATCTATTGCTCAAGGCGCAGCTCACTACGTCTCCGATCACCTGCGCGAGGACGGCTACCTCAACATTGGCTACGGCGATACCGTCAGCCGCATGCTGGGGTTTCTCGCCAAAAACCGCGAGGAATCGCTCAACGTTGTAAGCCTTACAGGTGGCGTAAGCTACTACCTGCCAACCGTTGGCACAACCGCCTACTCCATGCACCTGTTCCTGACACCGTCTCCGCTGGTTGTGTCTTCTCGCCAAGTGCGCGATGCACTTCTTGACGAGAAAAGCCTGCAAGACGTGTCCACCATGACGGAATACGCAGACATGAGTGTGGTCGGCATCGGCGCCGCCGTTGAGGGGGCTACCGTTTTGCGCAACGGCATCCTGAACGAGGGCGAGCTGACCGTACTTAAGATGCAGGGAGCCGTTGGCGACGTCCTGAATCACTTTATGGATAAAGACGGCAATCTTATTCAAACAGAAATTGAAGATCGCGTCATTAGTACCGATCTAGACAAGCTTCGCCAGCTCAAGAACGTTGTTGGCGTTGCTGGTGGCAAAGATAAAGTTTCGGCAATTAAGGCAGTACTTAACGGCGGCTATCTGAACGTGCTGATTACGGATTCAGACACCGCTGCTGAGCTGCTTCTTTCGTAAACAAGGAGGATCTGATGAGCAAGTATCTTCTTGCACTAGACGCGGGAACAGGAAGTATTCGCGCCGTTCTCTTTAGTGTTGACGGTGAGCAGGTTGGGGTTGCTCAGCGCGAGTGGGAGCACCACGAGGACCCTCGTTGGCCTGGCAGCATGGACTTTGATTGGGTTGCTGACTGGCAGCTTGCTCTGGACTGTATCAAAGAGGTTCTGGCAAAGACCTCCATTGATCCTAAAGAAATTGCAGGTATTTCCACCACCTGCATGCGCGAGGGCATCCTTCTGTATGACCAAGAC
>JABZGY010000014.1:0-29202 GCA_015259155.1 Atopobium sp.
CACAAGCTTAAAGAGATTATGTCTTCTGCTGACGAGTGCACTATTATTCGTCGCGGCAAGTACATGAGCACCGTTGATGTTTCCAAGACATCCGAGACCGAGCTTGCAACACTTATGGTGGGTAGAAACGTTAACCTGCATGTAGAAAAGAAGCCAGCAACTCCTGGGGAGGTTGTTCTCTCTATTAAGGATCTCCACGTCAAGGACGAGCGCGGCATTGAGCAGGTAAACGGCTTTAATTTGGATATTCGTGCCGGCGAGATTGTTGGTCTTGCAGGCATTGACGGCAACGGCCAGAAAGAACTTGCCGATGCCATAGATGCATTGGTCAAACCTGAGTCGGGCACCATTACCGTTAAAGGTGAAGAGATTCAAGGCACCACTCCTAAGACAGTCATTGACCACGCAGTTGCAACTATTCCTTCAGACCGCCATCGTTGGGGTCTGGTTCTGCCCTTTACGGTTGCCGAGAACATGGTGCTTGAGCGCCACAACGAGGAGACCTTTGGTAAGGGCATTGCACTTGACCTGGCAAAGATAAAAGAATTCTCCCAGAAGCTGATTGACGAGTTTGATATTCGTCCTGCAGAGTGCGCAGAGCATCAGGCAGTGGGACTTTCCGGCGGTAACCAGCAGAAAGTTATTATTGCCCGTGAGCGATAGCATCGGTTGGGCCAGAAATGGATACACGCTCTCCGTTGAGGTAAACCTCGCCCTCATCAGCAGAATACAGGCCATACAGTACGTTCATAAGCGTACTTTTACCTGCGCCGTTCTCTCCTAAAATGGCGTGGACAGTTTGCTTGCGCACGTTAAGGTCTACGGCGTCAAGAGCTTTAAACGATCCAAAAACTTTGGTAATGCCATGCATCTGAACAGCGTAATCCGAACTGACTTCCACGAGCCACCTCCTTTACACACTTGCGAGAGGTGAGGAGTGCCAAGAAGCACCCCTCACCAGCAAATCCAAACTCATCAACCTCTTGGGCCTGTCAGACGGCAAAACCATCTAGCGAGAAACCCTAAGGCTTAGAAACTAAGTCAGAGCTTAGCTCAAAGACTTGACGTACTTGTCCAGGTCGTCCTTGCTTGCAGGAGGAACAACGGAGCCAGCCTTGATCTTGTCGAGAAGGTCAGTAGCTGCCTTGTAGGTGTCCTCACCCATGAGGTGGTGATCCTCAGCAATTCCGACAGCGTCCTCGGAAGCGCCCAGGGAAACAGTAGTGCCACCCTTCTGGCCGTCCTTCAGGATCTTCTCGGAAATCTCAACGATAGCAACGTTGACACGCTTAAGAGCGGAGGTCAGAACGTTCTCTGGAGCAAGATATGCCTGGTCACGGTCAACGCCGATAGCAAGCTTGTTTGCGTCCTTAGCTGCCTCAATAACGCCAGTTCCTACGCCGCCTGCAGCGTGGAAGACAACATCGCAACCATCGGAGTACATGGAGTTAGCAATAGCCTTGCCCTTTGCAGCATCGGAGAAGGACTCTGCGTACTGTGCAGAAACCTCAACGTTGGTGTTGTTCTCCTTGTTTGCAAAAGCAACGCCGCCGCGGTAACCATACTCAAACTGGTCGATAAGTGCGGAAGAAATGCCGCCAACAAAGCCAACCTTGCCAGTCTTTGTGGTGCGAGCAGCAATGTAGCCAACAACAAAGGAAGGCTCCTGAGCGCGGAACATAACGCCGGTGAAGTTGGCAACCTGAGACTCGTTGCCGTTGTCGATAATGGCAAACTGGGTGTTTGGATTGTCCTTAGCAGCCTTAAGGGTTGCGTCTGCCATAGCAAAGCCAACACCCCAAACAAGGTCGGACTCAGCGTCAACAGCCTTATCAAGGTTGGTTGCGTAATCGGAATCCTGCTTGGACTCAAGGTAGCTGACATCCCAGCCGTTCTTGTCCTTGAGCTCGGTCATGCCCTCCCAAGCGGACTGGTTAAAGGACTGGTCGTTAACACCACCAGTATCGGTAACCATGGTGAGCTTCTTTTTCTTCTCACCTGATGCCTTCTGGCCGCCGTCGTCCTTCTTCTGGTTGCAGCCTGCAAGACCTGCGAGTGCTGCAAGTGCGCCAGCGCCAGTTGCGCCAGTCACAAAACTACGACGAGAAACGTTCTTGTTCATTCCGTGCTCTCCTTACCTCATGTGGCGGGAACGTCCAGCTTTAGTGCTGGATCTTTATGAGAAGTTGACCAAACTCCCCTAACTTAAGCGGAAAATCCGCATGGTTCCAAAACAAACAGCAATGGCAAACTGCCTATCTGCGATGCTTTACACAACAAGTGCCTTAAGCAACAACAGAAAGAGCAACCTCCATCATCTGCGTAAAACTAGTCTGACGCTCTTCAGCAGTAAGTGCTTCTCCTGTAAGAGGCAAATCAGAGATAGTTAGCAGCGTAAGCGCATGCTTATGGGCGTACATGGCGTTGAGATACAGGGCTGCCGACTCCATCTCAACGGCAAGAACATCCATGCTTGCCCATTTTGGAAGCGAGTTGTTTACGGTATAGAACACGTCGCTTGCCAGAATATTACCAACGCGAACGGGATAACCCAGCTTTTCTGCACCAGCAACAGCCTTGCTCAACAGGCCAAAGTCTGCGGTAGGTGCAATGGTTCCAGGCATTCCGTACTGTGATGGATAATTAGAATCAGTGCTGGAAGACATGCCAATAACAATGTCTCTAAGCTTTACCTCAGGAGCAAGGCCGCCAGCGCTACCAATGCGGAGAATGTTATCAACTCCGTAGAAATTAAAGAGCTCGTAAGAATAAATGCCAATGGAAGGCATACCCATACCAGAACCCATAACGGAGACAGGCTGTCCCTTGTAGGTGCCGGTGTAGCCAAACATGTTGCGAACGGTGTTGAACTGCTCAACGTTCTCCAGGTAGGTATCTGCAAGAAGCTTTGCGCGCAGAGGGTCTCCTGGCATGAGGACTGTCTTAGCAATCTGGCCCTCAACAGCAGCGTTATGGGGAGTTGGGGTAGTAGCCATTAGTTCTCCTTAAGAATCTCTGACAGGTGAGAAGTTCCAACACCAAGTTGCTCAACGCCAAAATAATCAAGGATTGTCTCGGCCATGTCGGCAAATGTAGTGGTTGTACCAAGGTTGGTGTTTGGCTTGACCTTTGGACCCGTGATAAGCAGTGGCACGTACTCACGAGAGTGATCAGTAGATGGTGTTACTGGATCGCAGCCATGATCTGCGGTAATAATGAACAGGTCATCCTCACGAAGACCCTCAATAATCTGAGGAATGCGCTCGTCAAAGTAAGAAAGAGCGTTGGAGTATCCCACAGGATCGTTGCGGTGACCGTAAATCATATCGGTATCAACAAGGTTGGTGAAGCACAGACCGTTGAAGTCTTTGCCGGTAGCCTCAATAGTTTTCTGAATTCCGTCTGCGTTGCAGGTAGTAAACTCAAACTCAGTCATGCCACGGTGAGCAAAGATGTCATAAATCTTGCCAATGGAAAGAACATCAAAGCCGTTCTCTTTAAGGCGATCAAGCATAGTTGGACCTGTTGGCTCAAGCGAGAAGTCATGACGGCGAGAAGTGCGCTGGTATGGCCACTCTCCCTCAAAAGGACGAGCAATAACGCGAGCAACGCCGTGCTCACCCTGAAGAATCTCGCGCGCAATGCGGCAATATTCATAGAGTTTCTCGGGACTTACCACGTCCTCATGAGCAGCAATCTGGAAAACAGAATCTGCTGAGGTATAGACAATCAGAGCACCAGTCTCTACGTGCTCTTTACCAAAGTCTCTAATAACATCGGTTCCGGAGTAAGGCTTGTTGCAGAGAACCTTACGACCCGTCTTCTGCTCAAACTCCTCAATGACTTCCTGTGGAAAACCATCAGGATAGGTTGGGAACTTCTTTGGAGAAATGACGCCTGCCATCTCCCAGTGACCAACCGTAGTGTCTTTACCAGCGGATTTCTCCTGCATGCGAGCGTATGCGCCCTCAGGAGACTCAATTGGCTTCAGATCAACGTCATACACGGTATCAAGTGCGCCATCAATATTAAGAAGGCCCAACTTTGTCATATTTGGGATCTTAAGAACGCCACTTGTTGCGCATGCACAAAGGGTATTACTACCCTCATCTCCATATGCCGCTGCATCAGGCTCTTCGCCGATGCCAAAACTATCAAGAACAACTACAAAAACACGTTTAGGCATGCTACCTCCTAAAACGCCCGAAACAAGCATTTGCGCACGATACATGCGCGAACTAACTTATGTGGACGAGTCATTACTATTCATTAAATATATTATTACAGTTGCATAACGCCGACGCCCAATTTAGAGAGATTTTCACGATACAACCGTTTGCAGATACTAAAATTCTGTAAACGGTACGCAGCAAGTGCTTAGAAAAATCAAGCAGGTAAAACCAATGTGGCGAGAAAATCTTTGAGCTCACCAGGGAAAAATTTAATGAATTCATTCTTTACAGACTCTAGCTGCTGTCTTATCGTTGTCCAAAGCAAGATTTAAGCACTAGCTTAAATAAGATAAGCACCTGTTTAGAAGTTTTATATAAGCACCTGTTTAGTCGGATTCTATTTTTGCTGCTAGGAGGACTGATGCTCACCAATCGAGAACAGATGATTTTCAACTGGATTAAAGAGCAGCCTTCCATTACTCAGAAGGAAATTGCAGAGCGTGCAGGTATCTCGCGCTCTTCTGTTTCGGTTCACATCTCCAACCTTACCGCAAAGGGCGCAATTTTGGGCCGCCGCTACATTTTGAGCGAGCGTCCCTACTTTATTGTGATTGGTGCTGCCAACATGGATATTGCTGGCCGCCCAGACACTTCCCTTGTGGCAGGAGATTCAAACCCTGGCAAGGTCACCATGTCCTTTGGTGGCGTTGGCAGAAATGTTGCACACAACCTGGTCCTTCTCGACAGCGACGTTCGTCTGCTCACTGCTTTTGGCGAGGACTATCGTGCGCGTGAGCTCAAAGAGGGCTGCCTGGACTGCGGTATTGACATCGATGCTTCTATAACCGTGCCGGGCGCTTCCACTTCTACCTACCTCTTCATCATGGACGAGCACGGTGAGATGCAGGAAGCCATCAATGACATGCAGATTTACGAGTATGTCACCCCTGAGCGCATCGAGGAGCGCCTGGATGTTATCCAGCACGCCGCAGCTTGCGTAATTGATACCAACCTGCCTCAGCAGACCATCGAGTTCATTGCCAAAAACGTGACCTGCCCCATCTTCTGCGATCCCGTTTCTTCCATCAAGGCACAGAAACTCAAGAAGGTCCTGGGCAAGATTCACACGCTCAAGCCAAATCGCCTTGAGGCCGAGGTGCTCTCGGGCATCAAGATCACTGACGATACCTCCCTTGAAGCCGCAGCTCACGAGCTACTTGCAACAGGCCTCAAGCGCGTGTTTATCTCTCTTGGCGAGAAGGGCCTTCTTTGCGCTGATCACGAGAAGACCGTTCGCTTGCCACTGCTTCCCGCAAAGCTTGTCAACATGACCGGTGCGGGTGATGCCATGATGGCAGGAATTACCTGGGCGTATACTCAGGGCATGACGCTTGAGCAGACCGGCCTGATAGGCATGGCTGCTTCCAGCATGGCCATTGAGGGTGAGGACACCATCAACGGTGAGCTCAACGTTGAAGAGGTTATCAAGCGCGCAGGTATTTAGCGCGTCTGCGCGGCACAGCGCGTCTGCACGGCACAGCGCGTCTGCACGGCACGCCTGCGCAGCACAGCGCGTCTGCACGGCACTACTTTCGGTTCCATTAGTCGTTTACGATTGGAGTATATATGTCTAACCTGAAGGATTTTCTCGTTGTATCTAACGAGGTCAAAGAGGCTCTTGAGCAGAACAAGCCTGTTGTAGCTCTGGAGTCCACCATCATTTCTCACGGTATGCCTTACCCACAGAACGTTGAGACCGCTCTGAAGGTTGAGCAGATTATCCGCGACAACGGTGCAATTCCTGCAACTATCGCAATTATTAACGGCCAGATGCGTGCCGGTCTTTCCGCTGACGAGATTGACTACCTGGGTAAGAAGGGCCGCGAGGTTGCTAAGGTAAGCCGCCGCGACCTTCCTGTTATCATCGCTGAGAAGAAGGACGGCGCAACTACCGTCACTACTACTATGATGATCGCTCACATGGCAGGCATCGACGTCTTTGCAACCGGCGGCATTGGCGGCGTTCACCGTGGCGCTGAGACCACCATGGACATCTCCGCTGACCTCGAGGAGCTTGCACAGACTCCTGTTATGGTCATTTGCGCTGGTGCAAAGTCCATTCTTGACCTTGGCCTTACCCTTGAGTACCTGGAGACCAAGGGCGTTCCAGTACTTGGTTACCAGACCGAGGAGCTTCCTGCGTTCTACACCCGCAAGAGCGGCTTTAGCGTTGACTACCGCGTTGACTCCCCTGCTGAGCTGGCAGAGATCTTTACTACCCAGCAGCAGATTGGCATGAACAGCGGCCTTCTGGTTACCAACCCAATTCCTGAGCAGTACGCAATGGATAAGGACACCATCGACGCAGCTATCGAGAAGGCCCTTGCAGAGGCAGAGGCAAACGGCATCCACGGCAAAGAGTCCACACCATTCCTGCTTGCAAAGGTTGCTGAGATCACTGGTAACAACTCCCTTGAGTCAAACATTCAGCTGGTCTTCAACAACGTTGCTCTTGGCGCAAAGGTTGCTGCAGAGGTTTGCAACCGCAAGTAAGTGCTCGCACGCGCTCAAACGTGCAAGCGCACAAAGTACACGTGCAAGTTCCGCGTTAGCATCGCATTTCTTTTTGGCCCCTATGTCGTTTGACGTGGGGGCTTTTTCTGTCTTGCAGCAGCTTTGGTAGGTTCTGCTAAAGAATTGACATGTTTCTAATTAAGATAGCCAGGCAGCTAGGCGGTCGCACTACCCGATATACATCTTTATGCATAAACTTCATCTAATATGCTTGAAAATGAATAGCGTCATATAAAAGATTTAACTATAGGTAAATTCCGCACCTAAGGAACACACTTAAGTCAGATAATCTGCTCAATTGTGGGCATTTTACACATCTAATGAAGATAATCTGCATGATTGGGGTATTTTCAGCGTCATGTATACGTCTTTTTGACAGATTATCTGACTTAGGTGTGTTTTGAACTGCCTCCTATTTCTTGTGTCTAAGAAATGGCGGCCTGTAAAAGGCCGCCATTTTGTGTTCGCTTAATAAATGATGAAGCGCAAGTCTTACTTAGCAGGAAGAATAGAAGGAGTGACGCAGACGACATCCTTGAGGCCTGCTGCTTTGAGCTCGTTGATCTGCTCGTCAGTTGCACCTGTATCGGTAATCAGAAGGTCAATATCTTCTGCAGAGCCAAACTGGAAGTTGGAAGTAGTGCCCAGCTTGGAAGAATCTGCGACAACATAGTGCTTTCTAGAGCGCTTGAGCATCTGAGCGTTAATTGCTGGCTCAGGAGATGTTGCGGAAGTAAGACCAAATTCTCCCGAGAAACCCGTGCAGCCCAAGAAGCACTTAGCAGCAGTAATGTGCTGGATGCACTCAAGAGCGGTATCGCCAGTCATGGAAGCGCGAGGAGGACGAATATCGCCGCCAGTAAGGATGATGGAAAGGTCGTGGATGTCCTCAAGCAGCAGTGCCTTACCGTTGTTAGTAACAACGGTTACGTCGTGAGCATCAATCCACTCAAGCATGCCAAGAGCAACGGAGCTGGTGTTGATGAAGATGCAATCGCCATCTTCAACGTAGCGAGCAGCCTCACGTGCAATTGCTTTGTTAGAGCGAATCTGCCTTGAGCCAGAAGGACGACCATAAGGATTAAGCAGGGTAGCAATGCCATACTGACGAGTCAGGATGCCGCGCTTCTCAAGAAAGTCCAGGTCACGTCTGATAGTCAAAGAAGAGACCTCAAAGTGATCAGCAAGCTCTAAAACACTTGCTTGTCCCTCTTTTTCTAGCAGCTCAGTAATTGCCTCGCGACGTGAATCTACGTAAGCCTTACTCCTTTTCATAAATGCCCTCCCTTTATGAGCAACATTTTTTCTTTGAATGTTCATTCATCAATAAAATAGAACATTAGAAGAAGGATATCAAGATATTTCAGAAAATAATAGTATGAATATATATGAATGTTTTAGATTATAAAAAATTTAACATATAAACTTTACATGGGATAATAGAAGGCGCTTCAATTACGTTCATAAAAACATGAACATTTGTATAGCTACTTGGACAAAAGATACGCTGAAAAAATATGAACAACTTTGATTACTGTTTGAGTAAAATTGATTGAAGTTAAGAACGTTTCATGGCATATTATCAAGTTATTAAGACTTGTCATGAGGCGGCTTTGGACCAATGTGTCTCATTAAGAGAAAGGCAAGGTGGTGCTGTGTTAAGTGATCTCCTTACCGAAGACCTGGTGCAGCTCAATGTTGTAGCTTCTAACTGGGAAGATGCAATTAGAAAGTCTGCGCAACCACTCGTCGATAACAAAAAAGTAACTGAGGGCTATGTTGATGACATCATTAAAGGTGTCAACGAACTTGGCCCTTATATTGTTATTACCGAGCATGTTGCCCTTCCACACGCACGCCCTGAGTCCGGCGCACTTGAGCCTGCAGTAGGCATTGCCGTGCTTAAGGATTCCGTTGAGTTTGGCAGCAAAGACAACGATCCAGTTAAGTTTCTTTTCCCACTTGCAGCAAAAGATAGTGAAGGCCACCTTAGTGCCCTTCAGTCTCTTGTTGAATTGCTGAGCGATCCAGATTTCTTTGCTCAGCTCGAAAAAGCTCAGTCACCAAAAGATGTTGTGGACCTTGTCCACGCAAAGGAAGGTAGGTTGTAATGGCTGATAAGAAGTTCCACGCACTGGTTTGCTGCCGCGCAGGTATGGGTTCTTCCATGATGCTCAAGATCAAGATTGACCAGGTCATCAAAGAGAATGATCTTCCAATCGAGACTGAGCACGGTAATCTGGATTCCCTGATTGGTTTCAATGGCGATCTTGTTATCACCATGTCTGACCTCACCGATGAGCTCAACGCTGACGATCGCGTTCCTTCTGCAGTTGGTATTACCAACATTGTCGACAAGGTAGAGATGAAGGAAAAGCTCACCGCTTGGCTCGCAGAGCACAACGCATAAGCTCCCCTTTGTATCTTTTTGGCGGGAGCTTCTCGTCATACGCAACATGAGTTGCCTTCGGCGAGAAGCTCTCGCCAAACCTTTGACAAGAGGTACTTGTCACTTGATTTAGAGAACTTATCTGAGTAGGTTCGTCGGTTTATTTGCTGAAAGGGATTACGCATGCTCAATGCAATTCTCATGCAGCTCAGAGACACAGCCGTCATCATGGGCATTATTGCTCTTGTCGGCCTCTTGCTGCAGAAGAAGTCCGCTGTGGACGTCTTCTCCGGAACTGTGAAGACCATTATTGGCTTCATGATCTTCAACATTGGTTCTAGCGCTATGTCCGCTCAGGTTAACATCTTCAGCGACATGTTTAGTCGTGCATTCGCTGTTAAGGGCGTTGTAACCCAGGTTGAGGTCGCAACTGCTCTTGCACTGAATACCTATGGTACTGAGGTTGCTCTTGTAATGGTCCTTGGCTTCATCATGAACCTTGTGTTTGCCAAGATTACCCCATTCAAGTCCGTCTTCTTGACTGGTCAGCACTTCCTGTACTTCTCCTGCGTACTCGCACTGGTCTTCATTGCTCTTGGTCTCCCAATGTGGGTCACCATTGTTCTTGGTGGTGTCATTCTCGGCTTCTGCGGTGCTGCGCTACCTTCGTTGTGCCAGCCATTCGTAAACAAGCTTGTTGGTGGAGATTCCATCGCAATCGGCCACTTCAACTGCATTGGTTATGCATTCTCCGGTTACGTTGGAAAGCTCTTTGCTAAGAAGAATGAGGAGGAGGGCGAGAAGGAAGCTAAGGAGCTCCCAGAGTTCTTCAAGCTCTTCAAGGACTTTGTCTTCTCCGTTGCTCTCTTCATGATTGTTCTGTTCTACGTTGTTACTATTGCATGCCTTGTCACCGGTCACTTTGGCGACACCCTTGCAAACAACAAGCCATTCACCAGCTACTTTGGTAACGATATGTGGTGGATTTGGCCATTCCTTGCTGGTCTTCAGTTTGCTGCTGGTATGTCCGTTCTTGTTTACGGCGTCCGTCAGTTCATTGCTGAGATTACCGCTGCATTTGTCGGCATCTCCGAGAAGCTCATTCCAGATGCACGTCCTGCAGTTGACTGCCCTGCAATCTTCCCATTTGCACCAAACGCTGTCATCATCGGCTTCATTGGCTCCTTCCTTGGCGGCCTTGTTGCAATGGCACTTATGGTTGCATTCCACAGCCCAACCATCATGATTCCTGCAGCAGGCATCTGCTTCTTCTCTGGTGGTACTTGCGGCGTTTGTGGTTATGCTTACGGTGGATGGCGCGGTGCTCTTCTTGGCTCCTTCCTGGTTGGTATTTTCCTGACCGCTGGTCCTCTGATTCTCTATCCTGCATTTGCTCAGCTGGGAATTGCAGAGGCATCCTTCCCTAACGTTGACTACAACATCGTTGGTTCTATCATCTACGGCATCGGCTCACTCTTTGGTCTTGCCTAAGCCTAGATTTCTGTAGTACCTACTCAGCTCTACGGTTTCTTAGGGCGCTCGTGGAAAGCCCGCGGGCGCCCTTTTAAAAGCTTCACAACAAGGAAAAACATGGCAGACGAGAAGAACAACAAAAGTGTTACTGAGTCAGTGCTTGGCGATATGTTTGGCCTCAGCGTTGACAAACAGCCTGCTCCAGAGCTTCCCAAAGATCAGCTAGTTCTAGAAGTTCTTGAAGATAGAACTCGTTTGATGGTTCAGGGAATTCTGTACTTGCTCCTGGCGTTTGGCTCTCTTGCTCTGACATTTTTCTTTTGGGTTTACGCCAATGTAAGTGGCAATATTTTGGGTCTTGTTGGTGTTATTGCAGGACTCACCATTACGTGGTTTGCGTCACGAGCCATGGGAAAACGTTTTAGTCGTTTTGCCAGTGGTATTCATGTTATTGATTTTGGACAGAAAAACGTATGTATCTTTGCAAAATCCGACAAGAGAAAAGCACTTGTCGTTCCTTATACCAAGATTAAAAGCTACAAACTCATCCGACAGGGCAAGGCGCTCCGCCTGCTTCTTGAAGGCACTTGGGTAAGCCATCCTTCTGGATTTGAATTTGTAGACATTAACCGTCCTTTTATGGCCACCACGCTTGATCAAATCCAAGAGCAGATTGAGCAGCTTATGGCTCAGCACAAGGTCAAAGAGACGCGTTAGCTCAGCATATAGTAAGTGTCTTTGAGCGCTGCCTCACAGACAGATAAGGAGTTGTAATGGCAACTGAAAAAGAGCAGGTTCAGGAGTTTCTCTCCATTGTGGGAAAGTCCCTTCATCAGTACGTACAGAGCATTGATTTTGACGCACTCTCCGCAGCTAAAAAGCTTATTTTAGACGCAGAGGCAAAGGGCGGCCGCCTGCACGTAACCGGTATTGGTAAGCCAGGTCACGTCTCTGGTTATGCTGCATCGCTCTTCTCGTCAACCGGAACTCCAACCTATGAGCTTCATGGCACCGAGTGCGTTCACGGATCTGCTGGTCAGACTCGTCCTGGCGACGTTGTTATTGCTATTTCCAACTCTGGCGAGACGGGTGAGCTCAAGGCCACCGTTACCTGCCTTAAGAACGTTGGCGTGCACATTATTGCGCTGACCGGTAATCCAAACTCTTGGCTGGCAAACGAAGCAGAGGTTGCTCTCATTGCAGGTGTTGAGCAGGAGGGCGATTCCATGAACAAGCCTCCACGCGCTTCTATCTTGGCAGAGATTATGGAGCTCCAGTGCCTCTCTATCCTGCTTCAAAACGAGTACGGCCTTAATCCAGAGCAGTACGTTAAGTGGCATCCCGGTGGAGCTCTTGGCGCGTCCATTCGCGAGGGCAAATAACCCCAGATAAATACCGCAATACGTACAGAGGAGGTTGCATGTCAACTTTTAAGGGCGTTATTGTTCCTATGGTCACGCCGTTTAACCGCGATGAAGAGCAGTCCATCAACTATGAAGCAGCTGAGCAGCTTCTGGAAAAGCTCATCTCTGAGGGCGCAGACGGCATTTTTACGTTTGGCTCTAACGGTGAATTCCACGTTTGTAACCCTGACGAGAAGATCAAGTTCTCCAAGTTTATTATCGAGAAAACCGCAGGTCGCCTTCCTGTTTACGTAGGAACCGGCGCATGCTCAACAAAAGAGGCTCTCTACATGAGCCGTGAAGCAGAGGCAATTGGCGCCGATGCACTTTCCGTTATCAACCCTTACTTCCTGGGCATTTCTGACCAGCAGCTGGTTGAGTACTTCAAGACGGTTGCCGCAAGCGTCAAGATTCCTGTCCTTCTGTACAACATTCCTAAGGGAACCGGCAAAAACATCTCTAAAGAGGCTGTTGAGCAGCTGGTTACCATCGAGAATATCAAGGGTATTAAAGACAGTTCTGGCAATATTGATAACCTCAAGGATTATCTTGACGCTGCCGCTGGTCACGACGTAGACGTACTTGTTGGCTCTGACGGAAAGATCTCTGAGGCTCATGCTCTTGGAGCTCAGGGTACTATTGCAGGTACCGCAAACCTTATTACCAAGGTTATCGTTGACCTTTGGAAGGCTCTTGAGGCAGGAAATGCAGAGGAAGCAGCTCGCCTGCAGGCAGAGATTGAGCCAATTCGCGACATCCTTCACCTTGGAAGCACCCCTCAGACGCTTAAGCGTTCTCTTGAGCTTGCTGGATATCCTGTTGGTCCTGCTCGTTTCCCCGTTACCGAGGTTGCAGAGGGTGTTGACGAGAAGATCTACGTAATGCTTGACCATTACGGAATTGCTCATAACTAAGAAACAAAAAACGGGTTTCTCGCCAGCTCAATAGGGAAGAGCGAGATACATTTACAAGGAGATGTTGTATATGAAGATGCAGAAAGCTGCTGTTTCTCAGGCGCTGGTAGATACCTGTGCGTTTGCAGTCGTTCGCGTCCCAACAGTTGAGCGTGGTATCGAAATTGCTGAGGGTCTTGCAGAAGGCGGCGTTCATGCAATGGAGATTAGCTACACCCTGCCAAACGCAGGCGAGGTTATTGCTGCAATTAGAGAGCGTCTTGGCGACAAGATGATTGTTGGTGCAGGTACCGTTATGGAGCCAACAACTGCTCGTCTTGCTATCATGGCTGGCGCTCAGTTCATTGTTGCTAACTGTGGCTCTGATGAGGTTGCTCGTATGTGTAACCTGTATCAGATTCCTTACGCACCTGGTTGCACTACTATGACCGAGGCAAACCACAGTCTTGAGATGGGCGCTGCCTTTATTAAGTGCTTCCCAATTTCTAACGTCTATGGTCCTGAGCTGGTTAACCTCTTTAAGACTCCAACTCCTTGGATGCCTCTGATGGCTTCTGGCGGCATTAATCTTGACAACCTTGCTGAGTGGCTTGAGCGTGGCGTTGATTGCTGCGGCATGGGAAGCCTGCTTACTAAGGGTTCAAAAGAGGAGATTGCCGCTAACGCAGCCAAGGTTCGCGCCATCATTGATGAGACACGTGCAAAGATGCAGACTGCGTAACAGGTGCAGAACTAACTTGCAGGCGGCGTATAGCTAACGCTCAGCAGCGTTTTTCTCGCGATTTTTAGACCGTCCCTTCTGAAAAGAAGAGGCGGTTTTTCTGTGGATGAACTGCGTGACGTATAACATACCTGCACTTTTGGTAAAATGAGTTCTGTATCTGTCTCTTCGGAGTAAGAAAAGGAGCAACTGTGGCTAATCATTTTCGCACTGATGAGCAACAGGAGTCCTCGTTTGATGACCGTTTTGGGGTAATTTCTCAGGATGATCTGAACCAGCTTGACCAGCAAGACGTTGTAGCTGATCAAGTTGAAACTCAGGACTTTTCTGCTGATGTGCCAGTGGCCCAGGCTGCTGAACCTGTAACAACTGTATCTGATCCATTTGCTTCTGGAGCAGAAGCTGTACACGTGGTAACTGCTGAGCAGCAAAACAACCCTGAGCAGGCACCTCTTGATCGTGCAAAGTTTTTTGCAGATCTAGCTCAAGATGCACCTCAGGTAGAGCGTACTGGTACTCCAACCATTTCTTTCAAGAACGCTTCGCTTGTGTATCCATCGCAGCCAAACCGTCCAGCACTTGATAACATCAGCGCTGATATCTACCCAGGTGAGTTTGTCTTTGTAGTTGGACACTCTGGTTCCGGTAAGTCATCTCTCTTGCGTCTTATCACGCGTGAGCAGAAGGCAACTCACGGACAGGTTATTGTTGCTGGTCAGGATCTTACACGTATGCGTAACTCCAAGGTTCCTTATCTGCGTCGCCAGATTGGTACCGTCTTCCAGGACTTTAAGCTTCTGCCCGATAAGACCGTCTATGAGAACGTTTCCTTTGCACTTGAGTGCATTGGTAAGCCTCGTCCTGTTATTGATATTCAGGTTCCAGAGGTTCTGCGCCTGGTAGGCCTTGGTCAAAAGATGAGCGCTTACCCAGACCAGCTTTCTGGTGGTGAGCAGCAGCGTGTTTCCGTTGCTCGCGCAATGGTTAACCGCCCACCACTGCTTATCTGCGACGAGCCTACGGGTAACTTGGACCCAGCAATTTCTCTGGGCATTATGAAGCTTCTTGACCGCATTAACCGTGCGGGCACTACGGTTGTAATGGCAACACACGATCGCGAGATGGTTGACTCTATGCGCAAGCGCGTTATTGCTCTTGAGGCTGGTCACATTGTCCGCGACCAGGAGAAGGGAGGCTATGGCTACTATGGGGCTCTCTAATTTTGGATACTCTCTGCGTGAGGCCGGAAGCCACTTTAGAAGGAACTGGTCTACCGCTCTTGGCGCTATCGTAACCATCTTCTTGTCCCTGTTTATCATCGGTCTGTTTGTTCTTGGCTCAGCTCTTATCGAGAACATGGTAGGAAGTGTCGAGAACCGCGTTACTATCCAGGCATTTCTTTCTGATGATGCAGATCAGGCTGCAGTAACTGCTTTCCAGCAAGAAGTTCAAGGCTGGGATACGGTTGAGTCTGTAACTTATAAGAGCAAAGAGCAGGCTCTTGAGGAGTACCGCACAACCATGAGTTATCGCAATGCTTCTGATGCGGTTTCTGCTCTTGATGGCCAGAATCCAATTCCTGCATCCCTTGTGATTAAACTCAAGGATCCTAAGGATGTTCAAGACGTTGCCCAGCGTATTGCCTCTTCATCATCTTTTGCAGCCATTGCAGATAATAAGAGCAATCCGTCTGGTGATGTTCAGTATGGTCGCGAGACCGTTGAGCGTTTGTTTAGCGTAACAGCATACATTCGTATTGGCGCTATTGGCCTTGTTGGACTTCTGGTGTTTGTTGCCTTTGTCTTTATTAACAACACCATTCGCCTTGCTATTAACGCTCGCCGTCGTGAGATTGCAATCATGCGTTTGGTTGGTGCATCTAACGGCTTTATTCGCGGACCATTCCTTATGGAAGGCGTGCTTGAGGCTCTTATCGGCGCTCTTCTCGCCATTGTCGTTTTGGTTGTTGGAGCCCACATGCTTCTCCCGGTTATGGCAGAAAGCATGACCTTCTTGACCTTTGCTATTCCAACAACGGTCATGCTGGGTATGAGTGGCCTTCTGCTGCTCTTAGGTTTGCTTCTGGGACTCTTTGGTTCTGCTATTGCTATGGGCCGCTATCTGAAGGCATAGCAACTGAGCAACCTGGTACTTCAATTGTCAAAGTGAAGTATCAATTAAGAAAGTTTTTTGCATAAAGATTGTAAGGTAAGACCTCGTGAATACCGTTCACGGGGTCTTTTTGCGTTAAACGGTATTTACCAATTTGCAGGTAGAATGATATTTTTAAGGGAGAATTGTTAGGCCACGTACTTGAATAGGGGCCAAGTATGGAGACCAACCTGCACAAATTCCAGGCTTTTACTTCCGCGGCATATCACAGTAGCTTTACGGTGGCGGCAGAAGAGCTGGGATGCACTCAGTCGTCTATTAGTCGCATGGTGGCAAGTCTAGAAAAAGAGTGGGATGTCCGCTTGTTTAACAGGCATGGTGGCTATGTAAGTCTGACTCCTGAGGGAAAGACGCTTTTGCCTGTTGCAGAAGAGGTGTGTCAGGCATACAGCAAGTTGAGCAATCAAGTTAATCGCGTCAGCGCCATTGAGATGGGAAACCTTGTTATTGCTGCGCCTTCGAGCTTTCTTTCACGAACACTGCCAGGCCATCTGAAGAAGTACATGACTGATCATCCAAACATCAAAGTTGAAGTTATCGAATGCACGTACGGCGAAGCCCTGCGTCTTATTAGCAAGGGTAAGGTGGATATTAGTTTTACTATGACCCGCGCAACTGAGCAGGGATTTACTTCAACTTTATTTGATCATGATGAGGTTATTGTTGTTTCTCAAAAGGGGCATTACGAGAAGAACCTTGAGACAATTCCTGTTAAGCGTCTTATTGAAGAGCCCTTTATTGTTGATATTGAAACAGCTCCTCTGCTTCAGAAGCAACTCAAAAACGCACGCATGACGTTTGCGTCATCGGATTCATTCACCATTATGTCCATGGTAGAGTCAGGTCTTGGTGTAAGTTTGTTACCACTTGAGGCAACAAAAGGTACAAATTTTGATATTGATGTACATCATCTGGAGACTCCCGTACATCGTAATGTCTTTATTACACATCGTGTAAAAGGCGAGATGTCGCGTACTACAGAAGAGTTTTTAAAGTATTTGAGTTAAAGATTGATGCATAGTTGTGTACGTTAACTATTTGAAAATTGCATAACTGTTATTAGATTTTGGTAAAGATGTAAAAAGATTTAACTACCGCTCGCGGTTGTAGCCTTTACGCTTACGGGTTTATCTGACGCCCAGAGGGCGCTACTTCTTTTTTCAAATGGCTTCGGGTGCAAACATAGTCTCATCAAGTTCTTCGTCCGAGTAATTACGGGAAGGAGTGGGACATGGCAGAAAATGCCGAGGCACCTGAGATGCAAAAGTCGTTGAGTCTATTCAACTTCTTTACCATCGGATTTGGTGCGATCATTGGTACCGGATGGGTGCTCCTGGTAGGCGACTGGATGGTTCTTGGTGGAGGACCATTCCCCGCGATGATCGCATTCGCAATTGGCGCAATTTTCCTTGTACCAATTGGATGTGTTTTTGGCGAGCTTACTGCTGCTATTCCAATTTCTGGTGGCATCATTGAGTACGTCGATAGGACATTCGGCCGCCCAATGGGCTTCTTTACCGGCTGGATGCTCCTTCTGGGTAACGCTCCACTGTGCCCTTGGGAGGCAATTGCTATTTCCACGCTTCTCACCGACCGCTTTGGTGCATTCCCAATTCTTTCTTGGCTGCGCTCCGTTAAGCTCTACACCATCCTTGGTGCAGATGTTTACCTGTGGCCAACAGTCATCGCTCTTTGCTTTGCCATTCTGGTCATCTTCCTTAACTTTAAGGGCGCTGGCGCAGCAGCTAAGCTTTCGAGCTTCCTGACTAAGGCTCTGCTGACTGGTATGATCCTTGCAATGGTTATCTCCTTTGCAACTGGTTCTCCAAGCAACGGCCTCCCACTCTTCTCCCAGGCAACTGAGGTTGCAGGTGGAGAGGGCACAAAGGCTACCAGCTTCTTTGGTGGCATCATTGCAGTACTTGTTATGACTCCATTCTTCTACGCTGGCTTTGACACCATTCCACAGCAGGCAGAAGAGGCTTCTGCTGACCTTGATTGGAAGAAGTTTGGCATCATTCCTGCACTTGCACTTATGGCATCTGGTATCTTCTATCTCATCTGCATCTATGCATTCGGAACCATGATTGACTGGCACGAGTTTGTTAAGTCTTCTGTTCCTGCACTTGCAGTTCTCGAGCGCATCAACCTGTTCTTCTACATTGCAATGCTCATCATTGCAACGCTTGGACCTCTGGGCCCAATGAACTCCTTCTTTGGTGCTTCAACTCGTTTGATGCTCGCTCTTGGTCGTAAGAAGATGCTCCCAGAGGCATTCGCAAAGATTGACCCTAAGTCTGGCGCACCTCTGACTGCAAACATGTTCATGGCTGGCCTGACCCTTGTTGGTCCATTCCTCGGCCGCAACATGCTTGTTCCTCTGACCAACGTTGCTTCTCTTGGCTTCATCTTCGCATGCACCATGGCTGGCGTTGCCTGCCTGCGCCTGCGTCAGACCGAGCCAGACCTGCCTCGTCCTTACAAGGTCAACGGTGGTATCGCAGGTATCCTTGCTGCAATTCTTGCTGGCAGCATCATCATCGGTCTGATGGTTGTTCCTTTCAGTCCTGCAGCACTGAAGCCAGTTGAGTGGATCATCACCATTTCTTGGATTGTTATTGGTATGGCCATCTTCATGATCTTTGGTCGTCAGTCTGAGAAGGCAGCAGCATAAGTTGCTTGCAAGCTCTAAAGGTTTCATCGGTACGTTGAACTAAGCACGTTATTTGTTTCTTTAGTTTGGATTTTTTGCGCCCAAAAAGGGTGGGCGCAAAAAGATAGTATTTATCATTTACTAGAGGGGGAAAGAAATGAGTAAGATTGCTTTTGTAGGCGGAAAGCTCGTTGACGGCACTGGCGCCGCTCCTGTTGAGGATTCTCTTGTCCTCGTAGACGACAAGAAGATCGCTTATGCTGGTCCTCGCACTGAGGTTCCAGAGGGCTATGAGGTCCGTGACATCCAGGGCCGCACCATTATGCCAGGTCTTATCGATACCCACCTGCACTTCTCCGGCAACCTAACCGACAACGATAACGACTGGGTTATCGAGTCCGTTGCTCAGAAGCAGGCATGCGCAGTCAAGCAGTCCTGGGACGCTCTCTCCCATGGTCTTACCACCGTCTGCGAGATTGGCCGCAATGGTATCGCAATTCGTGACCTCGTCAACATGGGTATCATGGAAGGCCCACGTATCTACGCTACCGGCCTTGGCTTCTGCCGCGTTGCTGGTCACGGTGACTGCCACCAGCTCCCACAGGAGATTTCCAAGAATGGTCACCCTTGGGGCGACCAGGTAGACGGTCCTTGGGATCTTCGTAAGGCAGTTCGTCGTCGTCTTCGTGAGAACCCAGACGCAATCAAGATTTGGGCAACCGGTGGCGGCATTTGGCACTGGGACTCCGGTCGCGATCAGCACTACTGCTACGAGGAGATCAAGGCAGTTTGCGACGAGGCAGCAATGGTTGGCATTCCTGTTTGGTCACACTCCTATAACAGCTTCTCCGCAGCTTATGACTCCGTCCGTTGCGGCTGCGAGCAGATGATTCACGGCTTCGAGCTTGATGCAAAGACCATGGACCTTATGTGCGAGCAGGGTACCTTCTTTACTCCTACCATCGGCTTCCTGCCAACTTGGTACGGAACTTATCCACCAGAGTGGACTCCAGAGCTTGACGCATTCCCAGGCGATACCGTCGTTGAGAAGGGCCTCAACCGTACATACGAGAACCTCCGTGCTGCTAACGAGCGCGGCGTCACTCTCACCATCGGCTCCGACTCCTTCAGCTTCGTAACTCCTTACGGCTGGGTCACCATCGACGAGATGTATGACTTCGTTGAGAAGGCTGGCGTTACCATTCTTGAGACCATCAAGGCTGCTACTCTTAACGGCGCAAAGATGGTTCACCACGAGGATGAGTTTGGCTCCCTCGAGGCTGGCAAGCTTGCTGACCTCCTGGTTGTCAAGGGCGACGTTGCTACCAACATCCGCGACCTTACCCCAGATAACATGGAAGTTATCATGAAGGAAGGCAGCGAGGTTATTCGCGGCACCTTCTAAGAGGTAAACCAATCCCTTCTGGAGCCCCTATGCAGTCTCTGCATAGGGGCTCTTTTTTGCGTACAGGGATGGCGAGAAACCCGTTGAGGGTTCCGAAGTCTATCCGTCGAGATGTTCGTCGAGAAACCCGTCGAGATCCCTGGAACTTCTCGCCTTATCTGGACATCGTCTATCACAAGGCACTTTAGGGTACATATCAGAAGATTCATTGGGTCAGCGCAAAAGGCACTGGCTTCTACCTACAGGAGGATTTTTGGCTAGAAAACGCATACATAAAGGAAGCCGTCGTCAGGGACGTGCAAAAGTCTCGAAGCGACCATCGGCGCTGCTTACAGGCACGCTGAGTCTTTCTCGCCCAGGAGTTGCTACCGTAAGCACCCCTGAGGGTACGTATGCGCTGGCCAAGCATGGTATTCATGAGGCAATGCACGGAGACGAGGTCCAGGTTTCGCTCGTTTCCGCCAAGGGAAAGACTCCTCTGGCAAACGTGCGTTTTGTGCTTACGCGAGCTACTCAGACGTTTTTGGGTATCTACCACGACGCCGGCCCACTTGGCGCTGTGGTGCCGCTGGATAGTCGCATCCAGCGAGATTTCTTTGTGCTTCCCGAAGATCCTTCTGTTGGACGTCATTACGTTTTTGAGGGCGACGTGGTTGTCGCGCGCATTACAGAGTATCCAACGCGGAAAAGCGCTGCTGTAGTCACTATCGAGCGCCGCGTGGGATCAGCTGAAGATCTGGACATGAACGTTGAGGCAACTATTGCTTCGTATGGTTTGGCAACAGAATTTCCTATCAAGGCGCTGAGACAAGCCGAGAAAATCTCCGTTGACGCAGATAAAGCCCTTGCAGAAGACGCTTCAAGACACGATTTGCGAGAAGAGCTGTGCATCACCGTAGACCCCGCAGATGCTAAAGATTTTGATGACGCCGTTGGCGCGCGGAAGCTTGAAGATGGCAGCTTTGAGCTCTGGGTTCACATTGCAGACGTGGCTCACTATGTGAACTGGGATTCTCCCATTGATTTAGAAGCTCGTATGCGCACCTGTTCGGCATATCTGGTTGATCGCGTGTTGCCCATGTTGCCAGAAAAGCTCTGCAATGACGTGTGTTCTCTGCGACCAGCCGAAGATAGACTGGCTATGTCGGTAAAGATGAAGCTGAGCAGCTCAGGTAAGATTCTTGGCGCAACGGCTATGAATTCCGTCATTCGCTCACGAGCAAGACTCAGCTACGACCAGGTAGATGGCTATCTGCAAGGAGACGCCGCGGCACTTGACTCCGTTGTGTCTAAGGATGATACCGACGCAATCAAAGAAATGATTAACGTGCTCAATCAAATCCGAGCACTGAGAGAAAAAATTCGCGAGAAACGCGGCTCAGTAGATTTTGAAAGCGTGGAGACGCGCGTAGTGCTTGACCAGGATAACAAGCCGGTTGGAGTCTCGGTGCGAGAGCGCACTCAGGCAACGGGGCTTATCGAGGAAGCAATGCTTGCAGCCAATGAGAGCGTCGCGCACATGCTCAGCCAGCATGACCTGGAGTCGGCATATCGCGTGCATGAGCAGCCTTCTCCAGAGTCACTTAAGCTTGCGGTCACTCCACTTGTGGCGATGGGTGCTCTTGAGCCAGATGTTGCATCCCGTATTGTCATTGGCGATCAGACGGCATTGCAGGAAGCGCTGGAGTCGGTCCACGGCACACGTTATTCTCGCGTGGTAAATGCACAGCTGCTCAGGGCCCAAAAACGAGCTATCTATCTGCCAACAAACCAGGGGCACTTTGCTCTGGGAGCGGATGCGTACTGCCATTTTACCTCGCCAATCAGGCGCTATCCTGACGTGATAGTTCATCGTACGCTCAAGCGTTTGCTCCGCGGACAGACGGCGTCTCGCGCAGAGTTGAGCGCGCTTCCAGATATCTGTAGCACCTGCTCTGAGCAGGAGCGCAAGGCAGATGCGGCGGCTCGTGTTACGCAAAAGATCAAGCTGGCTGAGTACTATCAGAGCCGTCTGGGAGAAGAAACGTGGGGAACCATTGACGGTTGCGAGCGCTTTGGCCTGTTCATTACGCTGGACGATACCTACGCCGACGGGCTTCTCGCTGTCAGGGATTTGGGCCACGAATGGTACGTGTATGATCAGGAGACTCTGGCGCTGATAGGTGAATCAACAGGCAAAACGTATCGTATTGGTGGACGTGTACGCGTGAAGATTTCTGGCGTAAATGTGGCTCGTGGTCAGATTGATTTGGCACTTGTGGAATAATAAGCAGGTAGATTACGTGCAGGTTTATAATGCACCCGCACATATGATTGCATGTTTGCTATTGAATGATAGGTGAGTAAGATGGCACTTTCGGCACTTTCAGATGAGCTGATGCGCGCTGAAGGCATGATGATGCAGGACCAGAACGAGGAGGCACTTGAGCTGCTGCTTCGTTTAGCTGAAGACGCTGAGGAATATGTGGATTGCAACTGCCAAACCACAGATGAGCTGCAGTATTTTGCGTTCCCTACGCTGTTTGATCGCTTAGCGTATAGGCGCGTGGAGAACGACCCTCGCAAGCTTGAGGATGTTCATGAGCCGTTTGATCGCCTGTACGGAGACCTTGCAATGGCTTACGTACGTACTGGCGATTACGAAAACGCCATGAATGCGCTGAAGACTGCTATTCGTTGGAATCCAATGAACTGCGGATTTAGGCTTGATTTGGCTGACCTGTTTAAGATTGCAGGAGATATTCGTGAGCACATTGCTCTGACATTTGGCGTCTTTGAGCGCGCAAGCGAGGCAAGGCATCTGACCAGGGCGTTTTTGAACTTTGCTGCGTGGTTTGAGGCTCAGGGTAGGCTTGAGCAGGCTGCAGCATGTCTGAGGGCTGCTCGTCGCTTTGAGGTTAAAGACAGCACGCTTGAGGCCGCTCTTGACCAGGCTGCAGGCACCCCTAAAGACCCTGATGGCCTTACCGACGAAGAGGCAAACGACCTGCTTGAGGCAGAGGGCCTGCCAACAGGCGCTAACGCCGAGATTGCGGTCTGCCTGCTCATGTGTGCGCAGGACTGCGCTGCCATGGGCGACAGAGCTACCGCAACTGAAATGACCATTCGCGCTCGCGATCTTGTGGGCGAGCAGGCGGCTCTTACGCTTCTGCAGCTTGTTCGCGACGCCGCAATCTCTGAGGGCTTCACCGCAGGCGGCAATCCCGTATCTGCTGACGCGACCAGCAACACATCTGGCGAGAAAACCGATGCAGCTGAAACTTCAGACGGGGAAGGCAAGTAAGTATGGCCGAGACCCAGGGAAAACAGCAGGGCAAGAAGTCGATTGCACGTAATCGCTCTGCTCGTCATGAGTACGAGATTGGCGAGACCTTTGAGTGTGGCCTGGTGCTTACTGGCACCGAGGTCAAGAGCTTGCGCGAGCGTGGTTGTCAGCTGACCGACACGTTCTGCCTCATTCGCGATGGCGAGGCGTGGATTCACGGCATGCACCTGCATCCGTACACAAACGGTGGCGTGTGGAACGTTGACCCAGATAGAAAGCGCAAGCTGCTGCTTCACCGCAGGCAGATTGACCATCTTGACGGAAAGCTTCGCCAGAAAGGCTTGGCGCTGGTTCCGCTTGAGATTTACTTTGACGAGCATAACCGCGTCAAGCTGTTGATTGCGCTTTCGCAGGGTAAAAAGCTTTACGACAAGCGCGCGTCTGCAGCCAAGCGCGATTCTGACCGTGAGATTCAGCGAGCTCTCAAGGAGCGCAGCCGCTAGGAGTGCGTCGCTGCCGTACGCGAGCGTGCCGCCGGAAGCGACTGGCGCTCGGAGCACGCCGATCTTCTCGCCAAAAAATTTCGTGCGAATTTTATGAGAATCATTCCTATTTTCGGAATAATGTTTTAGAATCACTCAAGGTTTGTTACTATCTGTATGAGCACTTAACCGCGGGTAAGGGCCACGGTTAGTTGCCATCCGCGTTAATTGCGCGAATAGAAGGAAAAGCGTGTAAGCGCTTGGAGAGAGGAATAAAAATGGCAGAGAAAACTTACAAGTTTGTTTGCACCGTTTGTGGCTATGAGGTTGAGGTTGATACTCCAGAGCTTCCTGAGGACTATGTTTGCCCAGTTTGCGGCGTTGGTCCTGAGATGTTCGAGCTTGTCGAGGAGTAAACTCCCCACAAATTAGTCAGACAGGTTATCTGCGCAAGATTGCACGTTGGTAACCTCTTTGATGATCACCCAAACAAAATCGTAAAAGCGATGTAGGATTTAACCTGCATCGCTTTTCGTATATGCCTGCGTAATATGTGCCGTTGATGTACGCAATGTGGTTGGAGTAGTCTTGAAGCACGCATTACAAATGTCAGATTCGGTGGAAGTTGCAGCATTCTTGGCCTTCTCGGGTGGAGTGATGGACGCCTATTCCTACCTGGTACGCGGCGGCGTTTTTGCCAATGCTCAGACCGGAAATTTGCTGCTTTTGGGCGTAAATCTGACCAGCGGATCGTTTGAAAAGTGCCTTAAATACGCTCTTCCAATTTTGGCATTTGCCATAGGTATTGCGCTTTCATATGCCATACGAGCCATTGCGCGAGAAGAACATCTGCACTGGAGACAGCTGGCGGTTATCGTAGAGATTACGCTTCTAGGTGTAGTTTCTTTACTTCCAACCGATATGAACCTGCTGGCAAACAGCTTGACGTCACTTGCATGCGGCATTCAAGTCCAGGCGTTTAGAAAGCTACATGGTCACGCTTTTGCAACTACTATGTGCATTGGAAATCTCCGCGGCGGAACACAAGAAATAGCAGCGTATATGCACACTCACGATTCATCTCACATTGAGACATCGCTGCTCTATTTTGGAACTATTTTCTGCTTTGTAGCTGGTGCGGTAGTGGGTAACTTGCTCATTCCGCTGCTGGGAACCCATATGATTTGGCTGTCACCTGCGGCGCTTCTCGTGGTTATTCTCATCATGTTTATTGATCGCGAGAAACAAGTTCTAGAAGCTCACGGTAAGTCTGCAAAGTAAGCCGTTAAGTAAGTCGCAAAGTAAGCCACAAAGTAAGCCGTTCCCAAAATAGTCATATCTTTTTTGAAAGAATAGCAGTTCGTGGGGTATACTCTCTACACTTTGAATTGTGTGCAGTGTCACTTGCGTACGCAATTCAGGAACATTGAAAACTGCATGGTGGCAGTTTCTCTCATTATTGGGGGTGACTGGATTCGACAAGGTGAGTTTGCGGTGGGCAGCAAGCCGTGGTCTCCTCGCCACGTAAAACAGGGGTAACGTCAAATTGAATTGACAACACTCTTACTTTTGAGCCTCGTATGGCTCTCGCTGCTTAATTTAGTTCAGCGCGCCTAACTGGGATTTTCTCCTGTTCTCAGGGTGACGTCATTTTAGGGAGATGCTTGTAAGGACGTAGTTGGTATGCCTTACAAAAAGATTGAACCAACTGGAGCACCAAACGCATGTTACTAAGTGTGCGGTGCTTGAGATTTAATTAGTAACTGAGCTTGGAGACACCTGCCTAGGATTTGCTTTGGACCGGAGTTCGATTCTCCGCACCTCCACCATACATTCGTTACTCATGAATGGCGAGAAACCCTGCGATTCATGAGTACTTTTTTTAAATGCAACATTGTGTTGCATATCTGCAAAAGAGCCGCACTCCGATGTATTTGGAGTGCGGCTTTTGCTGTTTAGGATTTATTTTTACGTTGGTGTTTGTTTTTTACTCGTTTAGCGGAAAGTCATAGGCTACGGGCAGTTGAGGGGTAATATTTAGTTAGCAAAATCTAACAAACATCAAAAGGCAAGTTCAGACACCATTTTCTGCACGTATAGTCCATCGCGTTGGTGGATTGCTTTTCAAATCAAATGACGGCGTGAATGGAAAATAGAATCGAGGAGAAGCAATGTCAAAGAGCGCTTCAAGGTTTCAAAAAGTGTTGATGTCATGGGTGTATCGTGGCAAAGAAATATTTAAGCCTCTTAACACTGGCGCCATTGATGAGCACGTGAGGTGCATACGTGAGTATGTGGCCAATATTTTCTTCTACACTAAAGGCAGTACTACCATCATGATTGACGCAGGGTACAGCTATGATCGCCTGCAAGAAAAGATGGACTGGCTGGGAATTGACCCTAAGGCAATCGAGCACATTCTGATTACTCACCTGGACACCGATCATATTGGCGCAATTGAGTCGGACAGTGACCAGCTTTTCAGCCACGCGCGGGTTTATATTGGCGATGTTGAAAACAGGTATTTAACAGGAGAAGCTCGCCGTCGTGTAATGAACGGCTGGTTCAAGCTACCAAAAGTAAATATTCCAAATAAAAAGACACTTCTGCACGACGGGGAAGTGCTTGATATTGATGGTATTAAAATCGAAACAATTTTGGTTCCTGGTCATACCTGGGGTCACGTGGTGTACTTGATTGATGACGAGTATTTATTCTCTGCCGATACCATCTGGTTTGGCGCAGACGGCGGTTATAGCTTTATCAATAAGCTTGCAGAAGACAACAAACTTGCTGTTCAATCGCTTGCAAGGCTAGAGGGCATTCTGCGTGAGCGTGGACTTAATCCCAAAATTATCACCGGGCATACAGGCTGGACAGATGACATCAACTTTGTCTTTGCTCATACCGATGAGGTGTGTAACGTCAATAAACCAGTCAAAGTTCATGACCCCAAAGCTCCCTACGACGCATATGACGAGCGTGATGATATTCGCGAAAACGCGGTGAACACGCCACTTCTTCCGTGTAATCGATAGCGTCAGGACCTTGTCAGGATTCCGTAAGAATTACGTCAAGATTGCATCAAGACTCTGTCAGAAATGGCAGAGTCTTTTTCAGCCAGAAAGTAGTAAAAATTTTTAGAATTTCTCGTTGACATATTCCACAAGTGGAACTACTATCATTATAAGATATTCAACAAGTGGAATATAAGGAGATGAGAGATTTGCTCAAGCAGGGAATTCTTGGTCTCTTGAATTATGGAGATATGTCCGGCTACGAGATTAAAACCATCTTTCAACAGTCGCTTAATTACTTCTGGACCGCCCAGACTAGCCAGATTTATAGAGAGCTGCAGTCGCTAGAAAAAGACGGCTGGGTTACTTCAACGCTCGTCGCTCAAAAAGGGAAGCCAGATAAAAAGGTTTTCTCGATAACTGAAACCGGCAAAGAAGAGTTGCAGAGGTGGCTGAGGGAGGACTCCCAGTCCTCGGTGCTGCGCATTCCGCTTTTGATGCAGACGTTCTTTAGGGGCGAGTGCTCCTACGAGGAAAACCTTGCGTTCTTCAAACGAATCGCAGATAACGCCTCCTCGTTTCCTGGTGGAAGTGAGCTGGCAGCTGGCGCGGTGGCCGCTTACACAGCGCAAATGGGTGATCCAGAGAAGGCGTTGTTCTGGCAATTTACTATCGAGTACGGCAAGATGCACGAGGAAATGCTTAGGGCATGGAGCGAGAAGTGCATGAAGGAACTGGAGGCGCATCATGAACATTCTGCTCATTAATGGCAGTCCCAAGGGCAAAGCTAGCAACTCTCTGCGACTTGCTAAGAGTTTCGTTGAGGGTATCTCTGAGCAGCACGCAAATGAAGACGTGACTGTTGAGCAGCTCAATGTTGCTGCTATGGACATCAAGCCATGCAAGGGATGCTTCCACTGCTGGAAGAACACGCCTGGCCAGTGCATTATGTCGGACGATGAAGAAACCGTTATCCAAAAGCAGCTTTGGGCGGATCTGGTTATTTGGAGTTTTCCGCTCTACTACTTCAACGTGCCTGGACTGCTGAAGAACCTGATTGATCGCCAGCTCCCCATGAGTTTGCCCTTCATGAGCGACGCAAACAGGGGATATGGAAGTGGTGCGCACGAATCTCGCTACGACATGTCCGGCAAGAAGCACGTTCTCATTTCTACCTGCGGATTCTATTCTTCAGAGGGTAACTACGACAGCGTTACCAAAATGTTTGACCACATTTTGGGTCAGGGCAACTACGAGAGTATTTTCTGCGGGCAGGGCGAGCTCTTCCGCGTAAAGGAGCTCTCTGCACGCACCGACCAGTACCTGGCGCTTGTCAAAAAAGCTGGAGCTGAGTATGCGCAGGGTGGCATTTCTGAGTACACAAAATCTGAGCTCAAAGTGTTGCTGTATCCAAAAGAGATGTTTGAGCAGATGGCGGATGCAAGCTGGGGAATTTCTCGCGATACAAGCGCCCAGGGCAGCAAAACCGCTGGCGAGAAACCCGTTGAGCAGGTGCCGTTTGACCATATCTTCACTTCTCAGATGGCGGCTTTGTACGACAAAACAGCTTACGACGGCAAAGATCGCGTTCTTGAGATGAACTATACCGACCTTGGCCGTAGCTATCAGATTTTGCTGGGTAAAGACGGCAGTAAAGTCTTTACTGATGGCAGTCTTACTACCACCACAAAGCTCAACACTCCGTTTGAGGTCTGGCAGTCCATTTCTCGTGGCGAGATTAGTGGACCAGAGGCGCTGGGTAAGCACCTGTATACCGTTGAGGGTGATTTCTCCTTCATGATTGATTGGGACAAGTATTTTGGTCCCACTCCTGGTAGTTCTACTGAAGCTGCGCAGGATGCGCCGGCTAAAGAAACTGGTAACGCGCAGAAAAATCCGCAGATGATTACGATGCTGCTTCCTTGGATTACCTTCTGGACCGCAACATCGTTTGACTCCCAGGTTGGCGCCATGATCGTGCTGCTTGTTACTGCTTTAATGCCGCTTATTATGAGGAACTTCAAGTTCACCATCTGGGACAGAATCTCATTTGCCCTGGTCGGAGCATTGTCTGCAGGCGTTTTTATGAGCGGAAATGGCGACGGGAATCTTATTGTCAATTTGGGTTACCTGGCTTTTGGTCTTATGTGGCTTGCATCATGCCTTACTAAGGAGCCTCTCTGCGCTGCATATGTTAAGTACAGCTACGGCGGAGATAATGCCTACAACAATCCGCTGTTCATGAAGACAAATTATATTTTGGCTGCATGTTGGGGTGCTATGTACGTGTTAACGGCCATTTGGAGCTGGTTTGCAGTTCAAAATGGTGTGGGCGGTATTTTGGTTATTGTGAATAACCTGGTTCCTATTGGAATGGGCTTGTTTACTGCATGGTTCCAAAAGTGGTATCCAGCCAAGATGGCAAGCGGAAAGTAAGCAGCTCAATCCATTACAAAACACCTACGCGTCAAAAGAGAGCCAGTACTGAACTGCCTCCCATTTCTTGGACATAAGAAATGGGAGGCAGTTCATATGCGGGTGATTATGATTCTGCAGCGTGTT
>JABZGY010000015.1:0-27588 GCA_015259155.1 Atopobium sp.
TGACAGATTATCCGACTTAGGTGTGTTTTGAACTGCCTCCTATTTCTCGTGTCCAAGAAATGGGAGGCAGTTCATTTCTGTGCGGGGGATTTTCTTGTACGGGAAATCTTTAGCAAGATGTTCTTGCAGGTAGCTATACGCTTTGCAAAATCACATAGCGATTAAGGTTGTTGTCTTTACCATCCGCACTAAACTGCGCGCAAACGCGCACGTCAGAGCCAAGGCTTCCAAGAAGCTCATCAAGCTCATCTTGCGAGAAATGATGACAATAGCGCCAGGTATCGGCCTTATCTTGCCAGCCAATCAGATAGTCATGCTCCTCAAGTTCTGATGCATCTATACCCAGCGCATGCAGCCCTTGAGCAGTGGTTTTTTGAGCTTTAGCAGCAAGTTTTTGGCTGTTCATAAACTGCCAGAAAGAAATGCACACAAATCTGCCAGGTTTTGTTTTCTCTAACAGAGTGCGCAGAAGTTGGATTCTCTTTTGTGCACCTGGCACATGATGCAAAAAACCAAATGCAACCACTAAATCACAGGCCGGAACAGTCAGACGCGAAGAAAGCGTGTTATCAAGCAGACTCTTTATCACATCTAATTCAATAAATGCCAGCTCAGAGACATGAGTGTCTGCCTCACCACTCTCTACCAGTGGCTTGCAATTATCTACAGCAAAATACTTTGCGGGAACAATCCCCGCCTCATCGCGTAAAAAGCGAGCAAAGCGCAGGTTGCCGCAACCTACATCAAGTACAGAGGGTTTCTCGCCAACTAAAAGCTGAGGCATGGCATCTAGGCACTGCTGCCACCCCTGCCAAGGCATCTGTCGTGTGGCCGAGAAACTCTGTGTCTGCTGAGCGTAAAATTCAGAAGTTACGTAGCTCAGCCGCTCAGCGGTAGATGCGCTGATAGATTGAGTGTGCGTTATGTGAGAAGAAGTATCCATACAGAGATTTTACGTCACCGTCTTACTCCTAAAGGCCAGAAGCTCACCTTATTGCCTATACTGTTTATATGGATGAACTCATTTTGGACATATTGAAGCAGCTCAGAGATAGCTCACAAGGTGCTCTTGATACGCATCAGCTTGAGATGCTCATTAACTCGCACAACAGCGGAATTGACTCTAGCGCCCACAGTACAGAGCGCGAGAAACTCATTCCTAAACGAGCAATTCTCCCCTATTTTTTGCAGGTCAAGCAGAACAATGATGAGCTGTGGCAATCGTGGAATGTGACCTCTGAGCTGGAAGAAAGGTTTATCCGCTCTGTACGTATGAAGCCTCGTCGCACCGCTTCTGGCGTGGCTACCATTACCGTGATTACCAGGCCGCATACCTGTTCGAGCAATTGCATTTATTGCCCGTGTGATCTGCGTATGCCTAAGAGCTATCTTGCTAACGAGCCTGCCTGTCAGCGCGCTGAACTCACGTTTTTTGATCCATACGTGCAGGTTGCAGCCCGCCTTCAGGCACTCCATCAAATGGGACACTCAACCGACAAAGTAGAGCTCATAGTGCTCGGTGGCACCTGGAGCGATTATCCAGAGGGCTATCAGTATTGGTTTATCAAAGAACTCTTCCGCGCGCTCAATGACTGGCCCAACTCTCCTAGCTACATTCAGGAGCGCCTTGATTGGTACACCTCATTTGGTTTGCAGAACTCTGAAGAAGCACTTTCTTCTTTTGTTGCTGAACAGCAGGCGGCAGTCTTTGATGACACTGCCACGTATAACCAGGCTTTTCATAAGCTCTATGACACTAGTCAGCCTCACCAAAGCGCATGGTCTCAGATGCAAAGTACCTATGATGAGCTGGTGGAGCAACAACACGTTAATGAAACAGCTGCTGCTCGCGTGGTTGGCCTTGTTATCGAAACTAGGCCCGACACTATTACGCCGGATAACCTACGCATGTTTAGGCAGCTTGGGTGCACCAAAATTCAAATTGGCATTCAGAGCACACGCCAAGAAATCCTTGACGCAAACCAGCGTCAGATGAGCGTTGCCCAGATTAAACGAGCGTTCTCGCTTATTCGCTTATACGGATTTAAAATCCACTCTCACCTGATGGTTAACCTGTTAGGCGCAACTCCTGAGGCGGACAAACAGGACTTTAAAACGTTTGTCACGGATCCAGGATTTCTCCCTGACGAGATTAAACTTTACCCCTGTGCACTGGTATCTGGAACGCAATTGGTCCAGAAATACCGTGAGGGCACATGGCAGCCATACGCCAAAGATGAGCTGGTAGACGTGCTTGTTCAAGACGTGCTTGCAACGCCTCCATACGTACGTATTTCTCGCATGATTAGAGACATTAGCGCCACCGATATTCTGGTGGGAAACAAACATACCAACCTTCGTCAGATGGTTGAGCAGGAACTTACCTCTGAAGATGCTGCAAGCCGTGTGCAGGAGATTCGCTTCAGAGAGATTAACCAGCAGCAGGTACGTGCAGCGGAACTTACTCTTCAAGACTTTACCTACGCTACCGAAGTCAGTAACGAGCACTTCCTGCAGTGGGTAACTGCTGACAATAAAATCGCAGGTTTCTGTAGGCTTTCACTTCCCCACTGGGACAAACTGACCGCTGGCGCATGTGATGTTACCGCCAATGAGCTGCTGGTACAGCCAGGTCAGGCTATGATCAGAGAGCTTCACGTGTACGGACAGGCGCTTTCGCTGGGCTCAGAAGGAATGTCTGCTCAACACCAGGGCTTGGGCCAAAAACTTCTTGCTAAAGCCTCTTCTATCGCGGCTGAGGCGGGTTATACCAGCCTTAACGTTATTAGCTCAATTGGAACACGCGCTTACTATCGCGCTCAGGGCTTTACCGACGCAGGACTCTACCAGCAAAAAGCCCTGTAAAAGGAACGTGGCCTTGCACCTCTAGACAAGCTTCATACGCTCACTTTAAAAGTCGCAAAAAAATGCCGAGAAGACCGTCGATCTTCTCGGCATATTCATGAGCGCCACTCTCTCCTGGACGCAAATGGATCTTAAGGAATCAGCGACAAAATCTGAGAGAGATTCTTCTTGCCGAAGTCAACCTTCTGGCCGTCGTTGATAACCAAGCAAGGAACGCTCATGACATCGTAGGTATCTTTGAGCTCCTTGAAGTGGTTGATGTCGTAGACATCACAGGTGACCTGAGGATTGTCTGCAGCAATACGCTGAGCAGCTACAACAACGTCTGGGCACATGGTACAAGAAAGTCCTACCAAGACTTGCAGATGTGTCTTTGACTCAATAGCGGCAATGGATGCCTTATCCTCGTCACTAATTGGCTGGCCAGGACCTGCGGCATTGTAGAGCCCAAGTACAAACGAAGTGAACTCGTGACCGCCAGGAACACCATGGAACGCAAGACCTGTTGGAGTGCCATTCTGTGCGCACACACGAACAACAGGAAGGTTCTTCTCGCCCGTGTCTGAGACTGTTTGAATGCTCAGTTTGTCAGTCATGGAAGAAAGCTCTTCCATGTAAGCTACGAGCTCCTCAGAGACAGGCCTCTGGTCCAGCTCCAACTGAAGCACAAGCGGACGAGCCATGCGCTCAAAGACAGCGTTGAGCTGTGCCTTCATATCATCGGTGAAGATCTCTCCGGAGTCAGAGGCACTCTTAGCCGCTGGAGCCTCAGGAGCCTCCTTCTTAGACGAGATGCGCGTGACGTTCATCTGTGGAACAAGGCCAGTTTTCTCCTGAGCGCGCTTAATATAGCGCTCCATCTCAGTAGCGGTGGTTGCCGCCTGACCGATAGCAGTTGCAACCTGACGCAATGGCTTCTGACACACATCACCTGCACCAAAGAGGCTCTCACAGGTTGTTTCTTGATGCTCGTTGGTGATCAGATAGCCGTAATCATCAGTCTGTGCCAGCTCTTTTACCAGGTCGGTCTCTGGCGCGTAACCCGCGAAGACAAAGACACCAATAGAATCGCCATCTTCTGGAGCAAACGTGGTCTTCTCGCCCGTCTTAAGATTCTTGTACGTAATAGACCTAAGTGCGGAATCACCGGCAACGGATTCAACCTGCGTGTTGTACAGAACCGTAATATTTGGATTAGTGCGAGCAGCCTCGGACGACGCAGGGGCGCAGGTAAATGCTTCCTCGCGCACAAGAACCGTGACGTGCTTTGCGTACTTGGTCAAAAACACGCTTTCCTCTGCAGCCGCAAAGCCTCCACCGATTACAAAGACTTCTTTGCCGGTAAAGAACTCACCGTCGCAGGTGGCACAATAGGCAACACCGTGACCTTGGTAGTCCTCTTCTCCGACAAAACCAATGTGACGTGGATGTGCTCCTGTGGCGAGAAGAACGGAGAGGCAGGGACGCTCACCTTTGGTGGTGTGAACTACCTTGACATCTCCGGACATGTCCAGGTCAGTAACTTCTGCCAGCAAAAACTCTGCGCCAAAGGCCTCAGCCTGCTTACGCATGGTTTCTGAAAGCTCAGAGCCACTAGTAGAGAAAACTCCCGGGTAATTTACGACCTCATTGGTAATAGTGATCTGTCCGCCAAAATGGTCCTTCTCGACAACTAGAACACGGTAGCGAGCGCGGGCCAGATAGAGGGCGGCGGTGAGCCCAGCTGGCCCACCGCCGATAATCACCGCGTCGTAGAGGTCTTTGACGTCGGTCATTGTAAGCTCCTAAATCTTAGAGCTGACCAACAAGGTCAAGGCTTGGCTTCAGGGTCTCAGCGCCTGGCTGCCACTTAGCTGGGCAGACCTGATCGCCGTGCTCTGCGACAAACTGTGCTGCCTGGAGAAGGCGGAGAAGCTCCTCAGCGTTACGGCCAATGCCACCAGCGGTGACAAGCTCAACCTGGATGACACCCTCAGGGTCAACGATGAAGGCGCCACGCTCAGCAAGGCCAGCATCCTCAATAAGGACCTCAAAGTTCCTTGCAAGAACGTGAGCTGGGTCAGCGAGCATTGGGTAGGTTACCTTAGAGATACGCTCGGACTCCTCGTGCCATGCCTTGTGGACAAACTCAGTGTCGCAAGAGACAGAGTAGACCTCTGCGCCAGCAGCCTGGAATTTGTCATAGTTGTTAGCAAGATCCTCAAGCTCAGTTGGGCAGACAAAGGTAAAGTCAGCTGGATAGAAGAAGAACAGGCTCCACTTACCCAGTGTGGACTCTTTGCTTACCTCGGTGATGTCACCGTTGTGGAATGCGTTTACCTTAAAATCACCAATTTGCTTACCAATAAGAGACATAGTCAGTTCCTTTCTGTAAGTAAAACAACTTATAAAACGTGCTACTTAGGAGTTTACTCTCTTTAACTCTTTTGTCAATAACAATAATGATTACTATTTATATTCACAAAAAGAAACAGGCCAGATTACTCTGACCTGTGAACAGTTGGTGGGCGTTATAAGATTTGAACTTATGACCTCTTCCGTGTCAGGGAAGCGCTCGTCCCCCTGAGCTAAACGCCCGAATATGTTTGCTGCTGGGGATGCAGCAAGGGATATATTACGAGAAACCCGCCCCTCTTGCAACCGTCAAACTCAACTTTTTTAGAAATTTGCACAAGAGCGTCTCGTCAATGCATTGACGGCTATTTAAATACCGCGGGCTATCAAATGAATGACCGCCTTTTAAACCCGTACGTCTTCTGCACCTCAATTATTAAAAAATAGGCAACTGGATTGTAAAAGCATACGGTCAGAAGTATTATGGCAAGCGGTTCGATTGAGGGAGAAACTTATGAACTTTCTGGAATATAACAAAGACGAGAAGCTTCACTTTAATTATAAGAAATCATGCGGTCTCTGGTTAATTGTTGTAGCTCTCATCATTTTTGCAGCTACCGTAATAGGTGGAAAGCAGATTATCAATATGTCCGTATTTAGCTTTGGATATGTTGCAGCCTTCTTATCAATAAATACAAATAAGAAAGTTCTCAATAAGTTTTCCGATGGTCCTTCAAGTAAGTTCCAGAACAAAATGTCTCTATACGCGGTGATTTTCTTATTCATTTTGATGTTTTTATTAGGTGGACCATTTTTTGCAACTGAAAACTGGAGACTTATTTGGTTGGGCGCGTTAATGGCCACGGCGCTGCACTTTTTCCTCTATTACTATGTACACGGAAAATCGATGATCTATTTGGCTATACTCTGCGCCGTTAATGTTGGTATAGGTTATATTTTTCCAGACATCCCACTGACAATAACTGCCTATATTGATGCGGCAATTAAACTTGGCTTTGGAATATACCTGTTCTTTTTCTCAAAGCCAACTCAACAAAAATAACCTTCGCCTAGAGACCGTGTGCGTCAAACGTGTCCTTAACCAGTGCAACAAGCATTGGTATAAACACAGCCACGCCTGCTAAAAGCATTGGATTGTCACGTACTTCCGGAATGTCCTGTAAGAAATTCTGCAGATCATAGACAAGACCAACGGCAACGGCAATAAGAATAGGTGCCAGAATAATCAAAATAGGATTTGGTGGTTTACGCATAAGGATGCTTTCTTTTACAAGTACTGCACACGCAGCGGTCCAATAGAGCAAAGATACGTATCAAGCCACATTCTGGCTTTTCTTCCTTACTTCTTCCCTACTTCTTACGTTTAACCTTAATTTGAATGCCAGAAGAATCTGGACGAGGCGATGTAGAAGCAACAGCGGGTTTCTCGCCATTTACAAAGGCAGAGAAACGCTGACGGAAACGATTCCACTTGTGGTAGATAGGCTCGTGATCATGAGATCTGAGACCCAAAAGCATGCTTGCTGCCAGAGTTGGAAGCAGATACTCAATAGCGCGCCAAAGTACAAAACCTGCAGCAATTTCCTCGCCAAACATATGGCCAAACAGGAAGGCAAAGCCACCCTCAGCGCCACCAGTGCCACCAGGAAGTGGAATGGCCGAGGTCAAGAGCTCAAGCATTGAACCAGATGCAAGGCAGGTCAGAAGGTCTGCGGGTTGGCCGAGCGCACGCAGAACAAAGTATGGCAGTGCATAGAGGCAGCCAAGCTGGACCAAGGTAACCAGCAGAACAACGCACATCTCTGGGATGTTCTTTGCGGCAGTCTTAAAGCCGTTAGAGAACTCATCTACCTGTGTGTTAATGATGCCATGCCAGTGGTCGTACTGCTTTACGATACGAAGACGTGAAAGCAGCCTTAAGCCCCAGTTGCCCACGGTCTTAACCATTTTAGGAAGCAGACAAATGGCCAGGATAACTGCAACCATCACTATTTTTGCGCCAAACAAAATAACGCCAATAACGGTTACATCGCCAAATTGCTCGTAGAAATAATTGGCCCTAAAGATAAGCATCAGAGCTGCAAAGATGCCCTCGCCCGCCTCGTACATAACAAAGCGGGTGAACTGCAAAGCTCCTGCCTGACCCACAGAAATACCCGCACGAGTGAGGCGATAAATCTGAGCAGGAGCAGCACCAGCACCGTTTGGCGTGAGGTTCATGAAGAAGATACCCGACGCCTCAACGCTCATCAGGTCACGAACACCAACAGGACTCTCGGGGTCTGTAATAACTGAAATTACGTAGGCGAGAATACCCAGGAAATAGTAGACAAAGTAGCAAAGAGCACCAGCAATGAGCCAACCTGTATCTACGTCTGCTAGAGCAACAACAAACTCATCAAACTGACCAGAGAAAACGATATAGAGTGCGTACAGTATTACAACCGCAAAGAGGAAGAGAATGCTCTTTCTAACTTGACCAAAACTCTCTTTTGCCTCTTCTACCTGCTCAGATGAAGAAGTTGGAGCAACACTAATCTTAGGCTTTTTAGTTGAAACACCCTTAACGGTTGTAGATCCAATCTTCACCGTTACCTTCGGTGTAGATGAGGGGTGCTCGGTTTCAGACGCGCCATCTGGGCGATCCATGGGCACCTCCTTGGACTCTGGATCACAATACGTGTACAGAAACAACACTCTTTTCAGGTAAACGATGCAACCTCAGAGGGTTTCTCGCCACCTACCTGCTTTTCATTTTACATGAACCGTTCAAGTATACCCTTGTCGGCCTCAATAATGCCACCGCCACAAACTTCCTGGCCATCGTACAAAACCGCCGATTGACCTGCTGCAACAGTTTTTACCGGCTGATCAAATTCAATAAATCCACATTGATTATTTGTGAGCGTAAACGTTACGGGAACCAGCGCACCTGTGTGACGAGTTCTGACCACATACCTACCGTTAGCTGCAGGTTCTCCAGAAATCCAGTGCATGTCCGAGAGCTCCATGCGACGCGTCCAGAGCGCAGGACAGTTGAGGTCAGAGGTTACATACACCACATTCTTAAGTGTGTCGGTTGCTACTACATAGCGAGCAGGGCCTCCACCGATGTTCAGGCCTTTTCTTTGGCCAACGGTAAAGAGGAATGCTCCGTCATGGGTGCCAAGAACCTTGCCTGTCTCCCACTCAATGACGTCGCCCTGCTTTTTCTGAAAAGTGTCCAGCAAAAACGTGCGCAAGCCAACGGGGCCAATAAAACAAATGCCGTCAGAGTCTGGCTTTGTTTCTATGCCCAGACCTCGCTCCGCACACAGAGCGCGTACCTCTGCCTTGGTGGCAATGTGGCCAATAGGAAAAAGCGTGCGTTCAAACAAATGACCTGGTACACGCCATAGGAAATAAGTCTGATCCTTGTGAGCATCTGCGGCACGCAAAAGTTTTTTGGTGCCCGGGACGTTCTGCGCATAGTGACCTGTTGCAACAAAATCAGCACCCTCAGCAAAAGCACGTTCTGCAAAGGTGCCAAACTTGACCGTCTGGTTGCACATAACGTCTGGATTAGGCGTACGGCCGTGCTCATAGGCATCAAGCAGGTAATCTACAACGGTAGCCTTATACTCGGCCTCACAGTCCCACACGTCCAAATCAATGCCCAGCGTTACGCAGACGCGCTCGGCATCAGCCAGGTCATCTGCCCAGGGGCACTTAAAGCCTGGCAAGTCCTTTGACCAGTTACGCATATAGATAGCCTTGACGTTGTAGCCCGCCTCAAGAAGCAAGGCCGCGGACAGCGCCGAATCAACGCCGCCACTCATGCCAAGGTAAACTAATTCTCCCATGTCACTCCTACACGAGCAGATTCCTGCTTAACAGCCTCAGCGATTGCCCAAGCTGCGTACAAGATGTCGTCTTCTGTGGTAGTTCTTCCAAGCGTCAACCTGAGGCTTCCCGCTGCTACTTCTCGCGGTGCTCCAATTGCCTCAAGCACGTGAGATATTTGCATCTTTGATGCGGCGCAGGCAGAGCCCGTTCCCACCGACACGCCTAGACGCTCAAGCAAAATAACCAGACGGCGAGCTTCAAGTCCCGGGAAAGAAACGTGTAGCAAGTTAGGAAGCCTTAGCTTGGCGTTCTTTGGCCCCGAGACAATCATCTGAGGGAACTCTACGCAAAGCAGCATCTGTAGCTGATCTCTAAGGCGAGAAACCCGCTTTACCTCGTCAGTGCGAGTCTCATCTGCAAGCGCCAAAGCACACGCAAAACCAATGACGCCCGCAACGTTCTCTGTGCCTGAACGCACGCCGCCCTCTTGCCCGCCGCCGAGTACCAACGGCCTTAAGCGCACATCGTCGGAAGCCCACAAAAGACCTACCTGCTTGGGACCAGAAAGCTTTGCTGCAGAAAGCGTCAACATATCCACGCCCAGCGATGACACGTTCACACTCAAGTATGCCGCAGCTTGAGAGGCGTCTACGTGCAAATGCAGAGGACGAGTCTCCCCTGCTGCAAGCCTGCGTGAGCGCTCCTTGGCAAGCACCTGCGAAATCTCTCGGATAGGCTGGATGGTGCCAATCTCGCCATTTGCAAGCTCAATGGAAACCAGCTCAGTCTCTGGCTTGAGCGCCTTTGCTACGCGCTCTGGGTCCACACGACCATCTGCTTCTACGCGTAGTGTCTTGTGCGAGAAAATCCCTGCGCACGCAAGGACGCTCTCGTGCTCAATGGCATCAACGATTACGTGCGCATCTTCCGAGACCGTTGCAAACGCCAGGTTGTTGGCCTCTGTAGCACCTGCTGTAAGCACCACGTTTCCTGGACGAGCACCAATGGCATGCGCCAAGACAGCGCGGGCACGTTCTACCTCGTCACGAACCTGGCGAGACAGCGCATACGGTGCTGAAGGGTTGTAGAACTTCTCGGTAAAGTACGGGATCATTGCATCAACTACACGCGGATCCATAGGTGTAGCTGCAGCAAAGTCCAGGTACACATTGCCTGTTGGATGTTCTGGTTTTGCAGAAGGCATTTGCATTACAAATCCTTTGGGTTTCTCGCGGTCTTGCGGACGTGCTACGTGCGGGTGTGCTTGCGGCGATCGGCGACTTGCTGTCGGGCAGGCCAGTGGACGGTGCGCGACGGCTATGACTTGTCAGCCGAGTCTGGCGGCGTAAAGGTCATGTTCTGGAAACGAGTAGATACAAAGCTGTCGTCGTAATGAGTATCTACCCACATCTCAAACGCGTTTGTCGGAGGAACGCCAGCGTCTCGCTGAGCCTTTCTACCTAGGCATGCCAACGTCATTGAAATGTCGGCAACAAGATACACCGTAAGCAGGGTAACAAAAATTGCTTGCCTTTTTGATGTTGGCTCACCAATCTTGTAGAGAGCGCGAGGCATAATAACCCGACACCAAATCAGACCCAAAATGCCCCAAAATCCCAAGAATCGCCAGGCCACCCACTGTGTGATGGCGTCTGGAAGATGGGCGTACGTCCACGATTCCGAGTGGAAAATCTCTTGCATTCCCCAGCCGGTAAGCTGCTCCAGCGTGCCACCAACAACAACCGAGACCAAGAAAATAATAAGGCTATTGGCATGGTGCTTGTGTAGCTGGTAACAAATAACGGTGAGAAACACCGCGCCAGTTCCATAAAGCGGGGAAAATGGTCCCCAGATGAGGCCAACCCTGCTCTCGGTCAAGCCAGCGGTAATGAGCATCCAAATCTCTTCAATAAGAAGACCGGCCATGCAGCCCACAATGAAGAGGATGACCACCTGGTACCAGCCAAGATGCATCGTGTCCAAGTACGCCGAGAGCTCCGCTTGCGTTGGTTTTGGCTTGGAGAACGGAGTGGTCTGGGGTGCGGACGATACAGCGTCGCCTGCAAGCCCATCGATCTTCTCGCCAGATGAAAGCCAGCCCCAAAAATAGCGCACCACGCGAACAAAACCGCTTGCGACAAGATACGCAAGCGTCAAAAGAGCTAAAAGTGACGCGACAATAAAGAACATACAACCTCATTCAAAAAGTTCTTGTTCTATGATACGGCAAGCAGTCACACTTAGCAATCTACCTGCTCTTATTTATAAGTTTTGCAAGAAAAATCCACCTCTTAGGCAAGTCAGGATTCATGACTTTTCTAAAAAAGTTTGACGATTTTGAAATTTACACTTGCGCTCAGCCGTGAACTTGCGTATATTATTCCTCGCGTTCGCGGGCTTAGCGCAGTTGGTAGCGCGCAACCTTGCCAAGGTTGAGGTCGCGGGTTCGAACCCCGTAGCCCGCTCCATGATTTTTCGGCCGGATTCGTTTCGGCCTTTTTCATATGGCGAGATGGCCAAGTGGTAAGGCAGAGGCCTGCAAAGCCTTTATCCCCGGTTCGAATCCGGGTCTCGCCTCCAGTGAATTGACAACCCCAGCTTCGGCTGGGGTTTCTTTTTGTCGCGCGCGTCTTCCGCTGCGCTTGCTGAGGCTCTGGATTGCGTGCCTGAAAAGTGCAAACGTTTTAGTCAGACGAGCCTGAAAAGTGCAAAGAATCTGTATTTGAGGTACCGATTCTTTGACAAAATCAGGCAAATCCACCGATTCTTTTACTTATTTAGGCAGAAGTTACAGATTCTTTGCAGAAATCAGGCACGTTCTAACTAGGGTGCTGTCTCCAAATTTTGCGAACCTGAAACCCCCGCCATGTCTGAGTAAAACAGCTCAGACTTGGCGAGAAAAACCGGCAAATAGCTCAGACTAGGCGTGTTTTTCAGGCAAATCGTTCAGACTTGGCGAGAAAATCAGGCTCCATGAGAGCGTCCATAAAACCAACCTTGAAATCAGAAGTTACGTCTAGAAAAGTCCGCCTGAAAAGTGCAAAGAATCTGTATTTGAGGTACCGATTCTTTGTCAAAATCAGGCAAATCCACAGATTCTTTTATGTTTTCAGGCAAAAGTTACAGATTCTTTGCAGAAATCAGGCTCACTCCAGAAGCTCTCTGCCTCGTACTACCCGCCTGGCGAGAAACCCGTCCACTAGCAGCGCTTTCGCACAAGAAACCCGGTATCCACACGAAATAGATACCGGGTTGAAATCACTCGCAACCTGCGTACGCAACCTGCGTACACAACCTGCGTACGCACCCCGCACGCCCTAGCGCATCATCTTGACCAGGCGAACAATGGTACCGTTACCGGAAGGTTTCTCCTGGATAGACACTGCGTCCATAAGCAGGCGCATCAGCTTAACGCCGCGTCCACGCTCGGCAAACTGGCCGGTCTCGGGAGGCTCTTCCTCGTCGGAGATGCTAAAGCCGCTGCCACAATCCGAGACGTCAATGACCACCCTGTCTGGATACGCGGCAACCGTGGTCAGCACGCCCTTCTCGCACGCGTGATCAACGGCGTTGCCAATAGCTTCGCCAACTGCAAGTTCAATGTCAAACTTTTGGTCCGAGGTAAACGGAAGCGTCTTCATTAGCGCAATTGCCCTCAAGCGGGCGTCGCACATTTTGTTAGGATCAACTCTAAACGTTGTCTGAAACGATGGATGTGTGCCCGGTGCAAGCGGAGTCACGCGCGACTTAGCGGCGCAGGTACTTATAGGCATGAAATCGATAAGACCCATGCGCACCAAGGCCTTAAACGCCGTCGGTTGCACGTTGGTCAAGCTCATAAGACCGCCGAGCGTCTTCATGCGTCGAACAGCGCACACGATAAAGCCCATGCCGCAAGAATCGATGTACGAAGCCTCCGACATATTCAGCACAATTCTTCTGCAGCCGCTATCAATGAGCTGCTCAATCTGAGCCTTCACGCGCGGGACTCCCCTCACGTCAAGGTCAGTATTGACTGAAACAACTGCTATGTTTGGCTGCGTATACATACGTTTCTTGTTCCCGCGCAGCAACAAGAATTTCAGATATCTGCATTTTTTGACGAGAAAATCGTCTAGTTGCTCTTCTCGGCTAAGTCGGCGCTGCTAAGCTTGCCAGAGTCAGTGCCGCCGAGCGTGCGAGAATCGACGCCGCCAAGCTCGTCAAAGCGCAGGGCAACCATGGCAACATCGTCGTCAAGCCTTCGGCCGGTATAGCGATCAAGCGTGCTCAAGAACCTATTGAGCAGGCCGTCAAAGCCACGAGGAACCTCGTTCATAATCATGTCGCGCAGGCCAGTTTCGCCAAAGAAGGCGCCTTCGGGACTGCGAGCCTCTGTGGTTCCGTCGGTGTAAAGCAGCAGGATATCGCCTTCGTGCAAGCGAATCGTACCGTTTTTGTACTCCATGTCGTGAAACGCGCCCACAACGCCCGACTGAACGTCCAAAAGCTCAGCCTCGCCCGATTGAGCAGACACCAAAATCGCAGGTGGATGACCAGCGGAACAGTAGGTCAACGATGAAGTTGTAAGGTCAACAATGCCCACAAAAAGCGTTGCAAACGTCTCTACCCTCGAAAAGCCCAGCAGGAATTCATTCAGCGTTGCCACCATGCGAGCAGGGGTTCTTCCCTCCCACGCATAGGCAGAAAGTGCCGTTTTAACTGCGGATGAAATAGAAGCTGCCTCAATACCCTTACCAGAAACGTCACCCATGATGATGCATGCACGACGGCCTGGCAGCTTAATCATGCTGTAAAAATCGCCACCAACAAACGCGTCGGCGGTTGCAGATGAATAAATTCCCTCGGCAGAAATCCCTTTTACCTTCTGTAGGTCATTTTTCATGCCCGACTGCAGCGCCTGGGAGATATGCTTATTTTGCTGGCTCTCTTCGGCACCAACGGCCAACGAGTGAACCAGAAGCATCACGCGGTCCAAGAAATCAAGCTCAATGTCGCTTAAGGGCTCAGCGTTTTCTTCTCGCAAGAAAAGCCAGGTATGCTGCTCGCCAGCAAACTTGCCCAAGAAAAGCACAGCTCCCTTGCAGGGCAAACCTTGTGCAGCAAGCGCGCGACTCAGCTCAGATTCAAGCTCAACCTCTTTGACTGACGCCTCGCCCTCTCCTGTCTTGAGTCCCTCAACCGTCGATGGAAGCGCAATCTGGTTGCCGCCATCCTGCGCGCCGCCGGCCTCCGCCGCAGCCTGCGCGCCGCCGGCCTCCGCCGCAGCCTGTGCGATGTCTTGCGTACCGTCCTGAGCGTCGCCAAACGCTTGCTCAGCGCCAAGCGCATGGAGCGTAATGTTGCCCGTTACCTCACAACAATCTACCGAGAAAACCTGTGCATTCAGATCGGTACCCACCGACCTCATAACCTGCTGTAATCGCTCACCAGAGATCTTCTCGCCCTCTGCAGCGCTATGAAGCAATCCTTGGCGCACGCGAGCTAATGCCTCGCGAAGCGTGTCTCTACGCTGCGTTCTCATGGCCGACAACGCGCCTACAAGCTGCACCGAGAGGTAATTTGCAATGGAGTCCAGAAGTCTTGCGTCTTCAACCAAAAGCGCACGCTTACGCTCCCAGCCCACCTCAATCAGAGCAACAATGTGGCCACCAAACCACACAGGAACCACAAGAAAGCTGGTAAACGGAGGCAAATGACTTGCGTCAACGGTTATGACCTCACGAGTTTCTTCGTTAACAAGGTTGCGCTTTTTAACTCTTCCCTGCTTGAGCGTACTTGAGTTCAAAGGCATGGTATGCAAGCGAAGTGCGTGCTCGGAATAAAACGTCAAACGCTCCAGAGAGCTGTTAAATGCAAAGTAGCGAGGAATTCTATCCAATGACGCACTTCTCAAAGACTCCGTTGCACCATGAAGGTGATACCCGTCTTGCTCAGCAAGATAGATAAGCGCACCATCAGCCTCGACAGTCTCTGAGAGCTCTTCTAACACGCGCTCGATAAGCTGACCCATATCTTCCGAGTCAAGCGTGTCCAAAACAATCTGAAGCGCTCCTGAGAGCCTCTTATTAGCTCGACGAAGGTCCAAGACCATTCGTTCATCGTCTTGCATAGGGCTAGCCATGTCACGAAGCTTAGAGGCAGTCAAAACAATAGCCTGTGTAGGAGCACCCACGTAATCTGCACGCACACTCAAAACCTGCGACGCGCCATCTTGCGCAGGAGCGACCACCATGGAAGTGGAGCCATCAATCGCAAACGGCAACAACTCTACAGAAAACGGCTTCTGCAAGTTTTCTTGATTTGCAGGGGTAAACAAAAAGCGAACATCCAGACCAGCAATGGTGCCGTCTTCCTTAGCAAATAGGCTTTCGGCCTCTTCATTGGCGAGAAGAACCATGCCCTCCATATTAAAAACGATAACTGCATCGCTGGTCAGGCGCAGCAACTGAGACAGAGTTGCAGCAACGGTTCCGTCGACAACTCCTTCAACACGGCGAACGCTCAGCTTGTTATCTGCCACAGTCACTCCTTACCAGCGAGGAAAAACAAATCACATTGCCTAAGTATACGAAAAAGGCGGACCTCCGAAGAGATCCGCCGAAATTCCGTGGTGTCGGAGGCGGGACTTGAACCCGCACAACCGTTAGTAGGTCACTAGCACCTCAAGCTAGCGCGTCTGCCAATTCCGCCACTCCGACTTGCTTTGCAGCGAGGGATATACTAACACATCTTCAAGCAACTTTACTGAGAAAATTTAAAACTTTTTCTCAAAAGAACTTTGCGAGAAGATCGCCTCGTCCCTTGCTTACTTCTGCCAACCAACAATGGTTGCAGGTACGCTCTGGAAGAGTGATGGACCAAAGTTGGCAAGACCCTTCTTAACAACGTAGCAGTCTGGACCAGTGTAAACAGGAAGATATGCGTAAGTCTGCATCATCTTCTTCTCTGCCTCATTCATGAGCTTCATGCGCTCATCAAAGTCCTTGGTAGAGACAACCTTTGCAAACATCTCATCGGTCTCTGCGGAGCCCTGCTGACCAAAGTTGGATCCAGACTCAGAACCATAGAGCTGGCCACCGTTGTTGTAAGAAGTTGAGCTACCAACCCAGCCAAAGAGGCAGACATCCCAGTTACCAGAGGTAAGAACATCAGAGAACTCAGAAGATGGGTGTGAGTCAAGAGTCAGGTTAATGCCAGCATCCTTGCACATCTTCTGGATTGCAGCAGCACGGTTCTTAACAGTAGTACCGTCACCGAACAGAGTGTAACTAAAGGTTACCTGCTGGCCATCCTTCTCATAGTAATCGCCGTTAAGCTTGTAGCCTGCATCCTCAAGGGTCTTCTTAGCAGCAGCCTTGCGCTCGTCAACAGACTTGAGGTTCTTGAGATCGTCTGGGAGGTTGTTGTCATAGCCAGCTGCCCAGTAAGGCCAAAGCATGGAGCCTGGTACGTCCTCTTTCCAGTTAACACCCTGGAAGACGATAGAAACGATAGTTGCAGGGTCAACGACCTGGCAGAATGCCTTACGAACTGCAACATCCTGAAGAACGCCGCGAGTAGAGTTAAGCTCGATAACAGCAATAGACATACCAAGACCACGACGAATCTGTGCCTTATCACCAAGACCGGTGAAGTTAGAGAGAAGCTCAGCAGAACCTGCGACGGAAGAACCAGTAGTGTCAGTCTCTTCGTTCTTGAATGCGTTAATGGAAGCCTGGGTATCCATCTGCTTGTAGACAAGGGTATCAAGCTTAGGAGCGTCACCCCACCACTTTGGATTTGGCTTGAAGGTTACAGCAGAATCATCGAAAGAATCAACAATATAAGGACCAGAACCAAGCTCGTTGTGTGGCTCATTGTTGTAACCATTGTTGAAGAAGTCTGGATCCTGAAGCTTTGGGTGCAGAGCATAGCTCAAGATGCTCTCGATTGGATAGACTGCTTCCTTCATGGTAATAACAGCGGTCTTAGCAGTATCGCCCTGCTCAACAGACTCATACTTGTTATAACCATCAGTTGAAGAAACCGCAAACTTTTTATTCTGACCACTCATAGTAATGAATGCGGTCTGAATTGCGGTCCAATCAATAGCGGTACCATCGTTGAAGGTAGCCTGATCAGTGAAGGTAAGGGTAGCAACCTGCTTGCCGTCCTTCTCCTCTACCTTGAAGTCCTTGATGTAATCCTTGTTTGGCTCAAACTTATCACCATCAGCATTGTTAAGGAACAGGTCACGAGGGTTGATAAGACCGTGAAGGATGTTCATGTAAGAGGTATTACCAGCAAGTTGGTAGTAATTCCACTGTGGACCAATCTCGTTGATTGGCTGAGTCAGAGTACCGCCATCCTTAACCTCATCACGAGACTTAGGATTGTTGTACGTCTTGCCCTTCTCTGGAAGTGGAAGCTGATCCAGAGGAGTGTTTGCAGGAGAGCCGTCCTGTGGCTCAGTACCAGTGGTGGTAGTGCCGCCCTGAGGATTTGATGGAGCACAACCAGCAAGGCCAAGGCCTGCGGCGGTGATACCAGTCAGAGCAAAGAACGAACGACGGGAAAAACTGTCAGCCATATGATCACCCATTTCGTTAAAGGCCTACAGATATTCACTTAACTATACGAAATTGCCTGAAAATACTCCATAGCAGAAACATTCCCGTAACAACCTCGTTCACTATTTGTAACAAAGAAAAACCCGCACCTAGTTTTAAGTGCGGGTTTTTAAAAATTTTATTGAATCTTTGTTACTCGTTAGAGATATGAGTAGCAGGAACCAGCTTACCGTCCTGATAAATCATACGCTCACGAGTACGCTCAATCTTTGGATCAGGAATTGGAATAGCCGAGAGAAGCGCCTTGGTGTAAGGGTCTTGTGGATTAGTGAAGACGTCTTCAGTCTCACCGTACTCAACAATCTTGCCCAGGTGCATAACAGCAACCGTGTCAGAAATATGACGAATAACAGCAAGATCGTGAGCAACAAAGAGATAAGAAATCTTCAACTGAACCTGAAGGTCCTCAAGAAGGTTAATAATACCTGCCTGAATGGAAACATCCAGAGATGCAATTGGCTCGTCCAAAAGAAGAATCTTTGGACTTGTTGCAAGAGCACGAGCAATAGCAATACGCTGACGCTGACCGCCAGAGAACTGGGATGGGAAGCGGTCAACATAGTCTGGGTTGATACCAACCAGACGCATAAGCTCACCAATACGAGTATTAATATCCTCTTTGTTCCAACCCTGGGCCTGGAGTGGCTCAGCCAAAACGTCATAGACAGGCATACGAGGGTCTAGAGAACTCATTGGATCCTGGAAGATTACCTGAAGATCTTTGCGAAGCTCTCTACGCTGTGCGGCGTTCTTAAGCTCAGCAACATCTTTGCCAAGGACCGTAATACGACCATCCTCAGGCTTCAGCAGATCCATAATCTGCATCAGCGTTGTTGACTTACCAGAGCCAGACTCGCCAACCAGAGCAAGAGTTTCTCCCTCATGGATCTCAAAGCTTGCACGGTCAACAGCAGTCATAGTGCCCTTGCTGCGCCTAATAAAGCCCTTACCCTGGACAGGGAATGTCTTGGTAAGATTCTCAACCTTAAGTACAACAGGACGCTCGTTACGAGGAACGTCAACCCACTTTGGAAGGATTGGCTCAAAGTCTGGATACACCTCAGCATAGGTGAGGTTCTTCTCGCAAATCTCCTGAAGGTGGTGGCAAGATGCCAGGTGGCCCTCAGCAGCATTTGCAGGAAGCAGCACTGGCTCTTTCTTGGAGCATTCCTCGGTAGCCATAGGACAACGTGGGTTAAAAGGACAACCTGTTGGAATAGCAGCAAGTGATGGTGGATTGCCCTTAATAGGAACAAGCCTATGCTCTGCCTGAAGGTGAGGTTTTGGAACAGCACCCAGAAGGCCCATGGTATAAGGGTGACGAGGCTCAGCAAAAAGCGTATCAACACTTGCGCGCTCTACGCCACGGCCTGCATACATAACCATAATGTCATCAGCGGTACCTGCAACAACACCAAGGTCGTGAGTAATCAGAACAACTGCTGCGCCAGTCTCTTTCTGTGCAACCTTCAAGACGTCAAGAATCTGAGCCTGAATAGTTACGTCAAGAGCGGTGGTTGGCTCGTCTGCAATGATGATGTCAGGATTGTTTGCAATTGCAATTGCGATAACAACACGCTGGCGCATACCACCAGAGAACTCATGTGGGAAAGAATCCAGACGATTCTCTGGGTCAGTAATACCAACAATGGAGAGAAGCTCAATACAACGCTTACGGACATCCGCCTTGCTCATGTGAGGATTATGAGTAAGCAGAGCCTCTGCAAGCTGATCTCCAATAGAGAACATTGGGGTCAAAGCAGACAGTGGATCCTGGAAAATCATCGAAATCTTAGTACCACGGAGCTGTGACATCTCTTCGTCGGTCTTACCAATGAGCTCCTCATTACCAAGCTTAATAGAGCCGGTAACATGAGCGTTGTCATCAAGAAGACCAATAAGAGACAGAGCGGTTACTGATTTACCAGAACCAGACTCACCTACGATACCAAGAGTACGGCCGCCCCAAAGGTCAAAGTTAACACCGCGAACTGCGTCTACACGACCAGCCTCAGTATTAAAGGAAACCTTAAGGTCACGAACAGAAAGAACTGGATCTCCTGTTGGAGCGCCCTTTGGGCCGTTTGATTCAAGCAGCTCGTAGCGAAGGACATCGTCCATCTCTACACTTCCCTGCTTTGTTGAAGTAGTAGTAGTGTCAGACATTATGCACGCTCCGTAGTTTCTTCAGAAACGATGCTTCCCTCAAGATCACCAAGCTGAGCGTCATCCTTGGAAGAATCCTCTTCCTGATCTTTGACGCTACCAGCAGCGCGTGAATAAGGGTCAAAGGCATCGCGAAGGCCATCGCCAATGAGCTGCAGGCCAACACAAACAATGATCAAAAATGCCGATGGAATCAGAATCATCCATGGAGTAGTAAGCATTGCAGAAGAACCAGCACTCAGAAGATAACCAAGAGAAGTATCTGGCGCCTTAATACCAAGGCCCAAGAAGCTGAATGCAGTCTCAGAGTTAATGCCACCAATAACAGCCAAGACCAAGTCAATAATAAGAATTGAACCAAGGTTTGGAATAAGGTGACGAACAATGATGGTAAATGGTGGAACACCCATGTACTTAGCGGCCTTGACGTAATCTCTCTCACGCAGAGACAGAGCCATGGTACGGATAGTACGTGCGCGACCAATCCAACCAAACGCAGTCAGACCAAATATAAGCATGAGCCAACCAGACTCACCGCCTGCTGCTCGAACAATCATAGCAACCAGCAAGAAGCTAGGAATGACCATGAGCATATCAAGAAGCCACATACCAATCTTCTCTGGAATACCACGGACATAGGCAATAGCAGTACCGATAATTGCAGAAATGATAGTGGTCAAGATTGCGTAGCTGATACCAATGGTCAAAGAACGACCAAGACCATGGACAACGCAAGCATACAGATCGATACCAGCACCATCAGTACCAAACCAATGCTTTGCATTAGGAGCCATGTTAATTGCAGTAAAGTCAGCATCTGTGTAATTAAACGGAGTGGCATATGGTCCAAAAACTGCAATGAGAACCATAATTCCAAGAATAATCAAACCGATTACTGCAGAACGCTGGCGGAAGAAACGCCTTGTAATCAGGCCAGCATAGCTAATTCTTTTAACTTCTTTATTGTCAGACTTAGCATCTGCCTGAAGCTCACGCTCTGCATTAGTAAGACCTGCATCAATGGAGACGTTTTTCTCGTCATTATTCTGAAGCTCTTCTTTAGACATATCCGCCTCCTTAACTCATCTTAATTCGTGGATCAAGAGCAGCAGCAAAGAGGTCAGCCAAAAGAGCGCCAACAAGAGTCATAGCGCCAGAGAAAGCTGCAACCGCAACTGCACCGTGAATATTGTTGTTGTTAATACAGTTAATGAAGTACTCACCAAGACCGTGAATTGCAAAAACCTTCTCGGTCATAACAGCACCGGTAAAGATACCTGCAAGAGAGAAAGCAACTGAAACAGCAGTTGGAATCAAAGAAACACGAAGAGCATGCTTACGAATTGCCTTCTTACGAGTGAGGCCCTTAGCGCGAGCAGTACGAACGTAGTCTGCGTGCATCTCGTCAAGCAGGTACGTACGCTGAGATAGGTGGTAACCAACGGAACTTACGATAGTAAGAACAATGGTTGGAAGAATAATGTGCTGGAGGAAGTCAATGAGCCAAGTGAAGAAGTTTCCGGTATCTCCACTAGAAAGATCGGTTACGTAGAAAATACGAGTACCGGCGCGTGCGTTAATTTCGATTGCCGCAAAAACAATCAAGATTGCCATGACAACAGTTGGAACAACCAGCAGAATCGAAGCGACGCCACTTAAGAAGCGGTCCTGCCATTGATACTGACGCTGAGCGGTGTAAACACCCAAGCTGACACCAATAACAACAGACAAAATAGTTGCTGGAGTCATGAGCTCAATAGAAGCCATGAACTTTGAGCTCATCTCACGATTAACGTTATCGCCTGTTGGGGTCATACCAAAGTCAAACTTGGTAAGCAGATTGGTAATCCAGACCTGATAACGCTCAATAACTGGAGTCTTATCATTTAGATTAGTCCTATACAGGTTTTCCTCAATAGACTCCTGTGGAGGACGTGGAGTACGCTGCTCAAAGTTAGAGCGTGGGTTCATAAACGATGATGCGAGGAAGAATGTGAGCGAAGTTGCAACAAAAATCATCACAATGTAGCTCAAAATCCTCTTTGTAACGTACCAAACAAACCGTGCCATTGACTCTCCTCACCGCCTTGCGCTTATCCACCTGATAAGCGAGGTTTTCTCGGTATGGCAACCTAGCATTCCTACAACAAACATGCCGTGAATACACAGCAAAGTGCAATTTTACCATGGATAAGTTGCCTAACCCAAAAATATCTCTTAGATAAGCGAGATTATGCATACCAATCCCAGTAAAACGTATCCACATATAATGACTGTTTGACTCCAGCGTACAGGTCACAATCAAATTTGTTTACATATGAGAAACGTTATTGAAAATTCTGTTAAGAAGTAAAAGAAAACTGCTATCTGTCACGTCCGGCCTTTTTGCCGGCGTTTCCATCAGCAAATTTACCTACACTCCGCAGGCTAAAAATAAAAAATGCCGAGAAACTCGGGTTTCTCGGCAGATGAGTCAAAAGTAAAAGGAGCAGCTTAGCCAATAGCTCCAACAGGGAATGTGAGAGCCATCACAATAGCGCAAACCAAGAAGATGGTTGTAGTGATGACGGTAAGGCGATCAAGGTTCTTCTCCATAATGCCTGAACCAGCGCTTGCGTTATACATAGAAGAAGCAATCATGTCAGAAACGCCAGTGCCCTTTCCGGAGTGTGCCAGAACAAGCAGCACCGTCAAAATGCCAGAAAGTACAAACAGCACTAAAAGAATTGTATTCAGAACGCCCACGAGGTTCCCCCTCTTGCTGGCGAGAAGATCCAGCCCTAGTTATTTTTACGTACAAGAGAAAAGAATAGCACACGCCACTCCCCTTTGGGAATGACGTGTGCCAAGTTGCAAAACAAACAAGAACTTAACAGATGAGCCAAGCGCCTAACCGGAGTAAGGAGTTTTGCCACAGTTTAGTTCATTGCGCTCTTTACCATTGCAACGAAGGAATCAGCCTTAAGAGATGCGCCACCGACAAGTGCGCCGTCAACGTCCTCTTTCTCGAGGAAGCCGCCAACGTTCTCTGGCTTTGCAGAGCCACCGTAAAGAATACGGATGCCATCTGCAATTTCTGCGCCAAAGATCTCTACCAGGGTCTTGCGGATTGCGCCGCAGACTTCCTGTGCATCATCAGCAGTTGCAGTCATGCCAGTACCAATTGCCCAGATTGGCTCGTAAGCAATAACGTACTTGGAAGGATCGGTAATCTGAAGGTCCTTAGTATCAGCCTTAATCTGCTCAACAACAAACTGAACGTGAGTACCAGCGTTGCGAACCTCAAGAGACTCACCGCAGCAAGAAATAGGAACGATGTCATGAGCCATCAGAGCCTTTGCCTTGCGGTTAATGTCCTCGTCGGTCTCACCAAAGTAGCCACGACGCTCAGAGTGACCAATGATGCAGTAAGTTGCACCAACAGAAGTCAGCATTGCTGGAGAGGTCTCACCAGTAAATGCGCCAGACTCCTCCCAGTACACATTCTGTGCAGAAAGAGCAACGGAAGAGTTGGCCTGGGAAAGAACCTCAGAGACACCCTTAAGGTCTACAAGAGGTGGAGCAATAACAACATCAACGTTTCCGGTACCAGAAGCAAGCTGATCGACAATTCCCTGAGCAAGCTCAACGCCCTCAGCGAAAGTCTCGTTCATCTTCCAGTTACCTGCGATCATACGATTACGCATCGAGAAGCGCCTCCACTCCTGGAAGTGCCTTACCCTCAACGAGCTCCATGGAAGCGCCGCCGCCAGTGGAGATCCAGCTCATCTTGTCAGCAAGGTGGAACTTGTTAACTGCTGCAACGGAATCGCCGCCGCCGATGATGGAAGTGCAATTAGCATCTGCAACAGCACGAGCAACAGCCTCGGTGCCCTTTGCAAACTGGTCAAACTCAAAGACGCCCATAGGACCATTCCAGAAGACGGTCTTTGCGCCCTTGATTGCCTCAGAGTAAAGCTCAACAGTCTTAGGACCAATATCCATACCCATGCGGTCTGCAGGAATCTGGTCAGAAGGAACTACCTCGCCAACAGCATCCTCACCAAAGTGATCGGTAACAACGTTGTCAACAGGAAGCAGAATCTTAACGCCCTTCTCCTCTGCCTTCTTGAGCATCTCACCTGCGCGCTCAATCCAGTCTGGCTCCTGAAGAGAAGTACCAACGGTATAGCCCTTTGCCAGGAAGAAGGTGTAAGCCATACCGCCACCGATGATGAGGGTATCAGCGGAGTCGATAAGGTGATCAAGAACACCAATTTTAGAAGAAACCTTGGAGCCACCAACGATAGCTACAAGTGGACGCTCTGGGTTAGAGAAGATAGAGGTAAGAGTGTCAACCTCTTTCTCAAGCAGGAAGCCAGCATAGGCAGGAAGGTAAGCTGCTGGTCCAACAACGGAGCCCTGTGCACGGTGAGCAGTACCAAAGGCATCAAGAACAAAGATATCGCCATAAGATGCAAGGGTCTTTGCAATCTCTGGGTCATTCTTCTTCTCACGCTTGTCAAAACGGACGTTCTCAAGAACAAGAACCTCGCCGTCCTTGAGTGCGTCTACAGCCTCACGGGCCTTCTCGCCATAGGTATCCTCAACAAACTTAACCTCGCGGCCAAGAAGCTCAGCAAGCTTCTCTGCAGCTGGGCGCAGGGAAAGCTCTGGCTGGAAGCCGGTGCCATCTGGACGACCAAGGTGGCTCATCAGGATGACCTTTGCGTTGTGGTCGAGAAGATACTGGATGGTTGGAAGTGCAGCGCGAACGCGGGTGTCGTCAGTAACAACGCCGTCCTTTAGAGGCACGTTGAAGTCAACGCGCATAAGAACGCGCTTACCGTCAACATCTGCATCGCGGACAGTCTTCTTTGTAAAAGCCATGTCACTCCTTTAAATACGTTTCCAACAAAAGAAGGCGCGATCGCGGCAGATGCTGCGACCGCGCCCAAGGCGTCTATGTAACTAGAACTTAAGCAACGAACTTCTCGAAGTACTTGATGGTGCGGACCATCTGAGAAGTGTAGGAGTTCTCGTTGTCGTACCAAGAGGTGACCTGAACAAGAGTGGTGCCATCGCCAAGGTCAGAGCACATGGTCTGAGTTGCGTCGAAGATGGAACCGTGGGTCTCGCCGACGATGTCGCGGGAAACAATGTCATCCTCGTTGTAACCAAAGGTCTCTGGAATGGTCTCTGCGTAAGCCTTCATTGCAGCGTTGACCTCGTCAACAGTGACCTTCTTGTCAACAACAGCATAGAGGTTGGTGAGGGAGCCAGTTGGCGTAGGAACGCGCTGAGCAGCACCAATAAGCTTGCCGTTGAGCTCAGGAAGAACAAGGCCGATAGCCTTAGCAGCACCAGTGGAGTTAGGAACGATGTTCTCTGCACCAGCACGGGAACGACGGAAGTTACCCTTGCGCTGTGGGCCGTCGAGGATCATCTGGTCACCAGTGTATGCGTGAATGGTGGTCATGATACCGGACTTGATAGTTGCGAAGTCGTTGAGACCCTTTGCCATAGGAGCAAGGCAGTTGGTGGTGCAGGAAGCTGCGGAGATGATGTTGTCATCTGCAGTGAGGGTCTCGTGGTTAACGTTGAAGACGATGGTTGGGAGGTCATTGCCTGCAGGAGCAGAAATGACAACCTTCTTAGCACCAGCGTTGATGTGAGCCTGTGCCTTGTCCTTAGAAGTGTAGAAACCAGTGCACTCAAGAACAACGTCAACGTTGAGATCGCCCCAAGGCAGGTTGTTAGCGTCTGCCTCCTTGTAAATAACAATCTCGTGACCGTCAACGATGATGGAGTGGTCAGTTGCCTCTACCTTGTGATCGCGGGAATAGTTGCCCTGAGTAGAGTCATACTTCAGAAGATATGCAAGCATCTCTGGAGAAGTAAGGTCGTTGATTGCAACAATCTCGGAACCCTCGTGACCAAACATCTGCCTAAATGCAAGGCGACCAATGCGGCCAAAACCGTTAATAGCAACCTTTACTGCCATACGTAATGCTCCTTTCGGTGACCCAGAGCCATTCTCCGGATTCATTAACATTTAAACCGTACACCGAGTATTTTACCGCACTCGCCGATAACTTATGCATCTTTTTCTAAATCCTGAACGATTTTTTCCAAACGAAGCAATCGGTGATACATAGCGGACTTGGATACGGGTGGTACAAACGACTCCCCTAGCGCTGATAACGACAGCTCAGGGTTATCTTTTCGTGCAAGACAAAAATCTCTGACCGCTGGCGGCAGAGCTCTGAGTCCAATGAGTTTCTCGGCCTTTTCTATAAGCGCTAACTGGTCTGCCGCTGCATTTGATGACCGCGTTTGATTAGCCATCTCTGCGTTAACAACTCGGTTTACGTTGTTGCGATAATGCTTTTGCACGCGGGTAAACGCAATAGCGCGCGCCATAGTGGGTGCACCAATTTCTCGCAAAAACTTGATGATGTCGTCAGAACTCTTAAGGTAGACGGCATAAATTTCTCTGGTACGCATCAGAGCGTTGGTATGGCGATTACGATGATTAAGGCGTGCCTTAACGCCAATGGATCCCATAAGTTTTACCAGCTCAGAGGCAAATCTTTCACCCGAGACAGCAATCTCTAGGTGAAAATCTTTTAAGGGATCAGCCAAAAATCCGCCCGCCATAAATGCTCCGCGCAAAAAAGCACGCTGCGCCTGCTTGGTGCGAATAACACTCTTTGGAATGCCGCTTACCAGGCCTTCTCCCGGTATGTAAATGCCAAGAGCAGAAAGCGCTTCTGCAAGCGAATCCTGATTGGAAATCTCAAGCAAATAGTTGCGTTTCTTATGCATGATAGAGCGACGGTACTCAACGGAAGTACCCAGATCAAACAAACGGCGAGAAGAACTAATAACGGTACGGGCAACCGTGCCTGTCTCGGTAACAATGCGAACGGCAAATTTACCAGGGCCGTGCATAGACAACGTTCCGGAAACACGAATAAGCGCAGAAAGCTGTGCTAATTCACACTCCGTCTGAAGTTCTGGTACGCTGACCAGCTCATTTTTTACCAGGGCTGTATAGGACATGGCAGACTAACTTCTACTCAGCCTGCTGAGACTTCTTCTGAGCCGCATCAAGATCGCGATGGAAGAGCGTTACGCGATATCCCTGGCTGGTAAGATGCTCTGCAGTAGCACGTGCGATTGCAACACTTCTATGCTGGCCGCCCGTGCAGCCTACCGCAATAGAGAGCAAGCTCTTGCCTTCCTGTACGTAACCAGGCATAACCACGTCAAGCAACTCAAACCAAGACTTAAGGAATTTCTTGGTAGTGCCATGCGTAAGGACAAACTGAGCTACTGGCTCGTCAAGGCCGGTAAGTGGTCTGAGCTCTGGATCATAGTAAGGATTAGGCAGGAAGCGCACGTCAATCATAAGGTCAGCCTCAACGGGCAAACCATTTTTGAAGCCAAAGGAAAACACGCTGACATCCATAAGCTGCTGTTCAGCAAGCTCTGAAAATGCGCGACGAAGGCGACTCTTTAACGTATTAGTACGCATGGACGAGGTGTCTAGAACAACATCTGCCAGTGCTTTTATGTCTTGAAGCTGTGTGCGTTCCCTAGAGATTGCAGATGAGAGATTTTCTCCCTCCTGCGCCAAAGGATGACGACGGCGATTCTCGCTGTAGCGACGCATGAGCACTTCATCTGAAGAGTCCAGATACACAATCTTGTCGGGCTCCGTTGCAGAGTGTGGCAAGTACTGGCACGAGGCACTTGAAGCTGCATTTAAGCTGCAGGCAAT
>JABZGY010000016.1:0-25302 GCA_015259155.1 Atopobium sp.
TAAGCAGTTTGAGGAGAATCCTAAGACAGAGGTTCGTTATTTGACCAGTATTACTGCAGTTGATGGCAATGATTTACTTACCTCTATTACGTTCCGCGATAACCAGACGGGAGAAGAGCACACAGAGACCTTTGATGAGGGTAGCTTTGGCGTCTTTGTTTTGGTTGGTCGCGTACCTACAACTGAGCTTTTGACAGACCTTGTAGATCTTAACGAGCAGGGATATGTTCTTGCTGACGAGCGCATGACTACCAAAACGCCTGGTCTCTTTACCGCAGGAGACCTCAATAAGAAGCCACTGCCTCAGATTATTACCGCTGCTGCAGACGGCGCTATTGCCGCAACTTCTGCAGCGTCATATCTTGGACAGCATGTCGAGGGCTAAGAGTTTCTCGATAAGAAGCTTTAACTTTTGATACTAAAAGGGGACCGTAAATGATTACGGTCCCCTTATCATTTCTTTGGCGAGAAAAACTACTAAAGATCAATCCAATATCTTTGTGTGAGTACATCGTCCTCGTCTAGAACTTCATTCTCGAGTACTCCACCGTTATTGATAATAGATTTTGCTGAGCCGATATTATCTTTACGACAACACATAAGAACACGCTCGATGCCAAGTTTCTTACATTCTTTAAGCGCAAGCGCAATCATTGCAGTTGCATATCCTTTTCTTCTCTCGCTTGGTCGAATTCCATCACCAATGTGTCCACCACTATGTAGAAGTCCCTCATCAAGGTAATGGCGAATATTTACCGCTCCAACAAAGATATTTTTATCATAGTCATAGCAAAAGAGCGTTGTTGTAGGTACCCGACCAGCTGGAAGCGGATTGTTTACGTCTAGTTGTTCTAGATAGTTTGCAAAGTCATGGTGATCAAATCTAAAAATCCTTCTTGGGGATGGATTTGTATGATTTGTTTCGATATCATGTTTCCACTCATCAAGCATCTCTATGAGCTGTTCTTTGTTATCTTCACTTGGTTTTATGAGAGCAATATTCATGTAATTCCTTAACCTTTGAGTTTTAAGAATATTAGTCTAGTTGAAATTCAATCCAGCCTTTATTGCAATGATTTGTGTATTTTGTAACAATCACTCCTTGTTTACCTGCAGTTTTATGTATTTATGCTGGTAGATTGCTTGTTTTAATAAAAAAGGGGAGAAGTAGGTTAAAAATGAATGAGATGGACTAGTTACGAGAAATGCTAATTAGATTCAATATTGTAAGAAAGTCAAAACCAAGGCACCAAGGCATCTAGATTAGAAATCAATCTGAATGAATAAATAGATGTAAAGCGTTTACAAATTCAAGCTGAATTCATTAGAGAAATGGAAAATTAGATCTTAGAATTTCTCCGTATAAAGAAATTGTAGAGTATGTCGAATATCTGGCATTGATGACTTGTTAGTAAGTAGTTAGTACAGAATTCCGAACAAAAAAGCTATGTAATCTAGGCACCTTTGTAAGAACCAAATTACTAGAGGTGTAATTACTCATGACAAAGTAAGAACGTGGCTTAAAACGGCTCTCAGAGGCTCAAATTTTGAAGTAATGAGACGTAGGATATGAAAGCGGGTGCAAGATAAAGTATTCTAGATATATAGACGTATAAGAGCTTTAGTTTCCGTTCTAATATATAAAAGTCTGATAATCGATATTATGTAAACTAATGAGTTGAAGAAAAAGGAGAAGGATTTAGAACCCCTCTCCTTTACGGTAACGTGTACGACAGCGATAAGCGCTATACCGATGAGTCGGTCATGACATTCAATTTAATCATGACATCGCTTTCATACATCTCATCAAAAATTACAAGAATCTTGTCCAGCGCCATCAATTCAGTTTGTCCGGTTGGAATAATCTCCAAGCCCGCACGATCAATAGTTACAACCCTCACTTTGTCGGGCCATGGGATATCTTGGAGCAATTTGCCCTCAACAGGACTTCCTTGGCCAATAGTGAACTCATGAAGGATTTTCTCGCCAGAATCAAGTGTTGGTTTAGACTCCCCTTGCTGAGAAGCCAAGAATTCTGCAAGTAAATGCTCGTAGAATGGGTCAACACGCAGGATGTTTGCGGTTACATAGGACACAATTGCAACTGCTGACATGGCCATAAGAGCTTCAAGAGAACCTGTGAGCTCAAATATAAGCACTACTCCGGTGACGGGCGCTCTTACTGCTCCGGCAAAAATGCCTGCAACGCCCATAGCAATAAAGTTTGGCGCATATGCCATAGGGATGCCAAAAATATGGGTTGCTACCAGGGCAAACAGTGTTCCAACAAGCGTTCCCATAACAACCATTGGAAAGAGAGTTCCACCAGGTGTTCCAGCAGCAAAACATGTTGTGGTAAAGAGATATTTCCCCAGCAAAAGTGCTATAACCATGAGCTCAGTAAGTGTTGCTGGCTCTTTGATTTTCTCGATAATGGCATCGCCACCACAAAGAAGATCTGGCCAGGTAAAAGCCATAATTCCAGCTAGCATGAATGGAATAATGAGCCTCGAGAAAGGCACAAACTTAGTTATCTTTTTGTACAGCCCCTGGGCAAAGAACATTCCTTTATTGTGGAGAGCTCCTAATAAACCACAGATAAAACCGACGATAAGAACAAATGCAAAGTCGACATGAGGCAGTGGTGCTACGTAAGGAAGCTGCAGGACAGGCTTCATGCCAAGGACGTTAGAAACCAGGAAGTCAGCGCCTACTGATGCGGTCATTGCCGAGATGATCAGTGGAGCATGAAACTCCTTCTGGATCTCTTCAATAGCAAAAAGTGTGCCCGTAAGAGGGGCGTGAAAAGCGGCTGACATACCCGCAGCAGCGCCACAGGTTACCAGAAGACGTTCTTCTCCCCTTTTGCGTTTAAGGAATTTTGAGACCGCTTTACCAGAAACAGCGCCTAACTGGACTGCTGGGCCTTCTCGACCCATAGAAAGGCCACCAAAGGCAACTAGAACGCCCTGGATAAACTTAACAGGAAGAACTCGATACCAGGGCATATCGGCAGATCCCATGACCTCGGCATTGGTCTGAGGGATTCCAGAGCCAGCGGTGTAGGGCTCAAACTTCATGAGTAAGCAAACGGCCGCCATAAGAATAATCAGGACACCAAACCAGAGAGCCATATAAGGCAAATTACCTGCGATTGATTGAGTAATGGAGCGCATTTGAGCTTCTGCAAAAGAAAGACAAAGGCGATACAGCGTGACAACTCCGCCACCCAGAAGGCCAACAAGCAGGCCTTCTCCAATAAGGGCTACCTGAAATCTACGAGAAAAGTGACGCTCAATAATGTTTGTCTTATGTTTGAGATGAAACGCCACAATCTCCCCTAGCAGTCTATGGTTAATAAAAAAGCACGTAAAGCGTACTTGGATATTGTACGACTTTACGTGCGTGAGTTAAAACTTTGTACAGAAATTGTACGTTAGCCGGAGAATGGTCCTCCACCATAGCAAGCATAAACAGGACCCTCGATAACACCGACGGACTCGTTAGCTGCGTGAATCATGCGGCCACCGCCGATGTAGATTCCAACGTGCTCATAGCCTGCACGGGTAAAGACAATATCGCCATAGTTGAGCTCGTCTAGGGAATCATGCCAGTTACCAGCTGCGCGGATAGCGCGGCCAATGGTTCCTGCGGTACCTGCACGGTAGCCGAGGAAGCAGTAATAGACCAGGCCACCACAGTCAAAGCCAGAAGCAGGAGAAGCTCCGCCCCAAACGTATGGATAGCCAATGCAAGCATAAGCTGTAGCAACGCCACCACCTGCAGCTGGGTAGCCACCGCCACCGCCGGAGTATGATGATCCACCACCAGAATTAGAACTGCTATTGGAGCTGCTAGAGCTGCTGGAGCTCGAAGAGCTAGAAGAGCTGGAACTTGAAGAGCTGGAGCTGGAATCGTTAGAGGAGCTATCGTTAGACTCTGAGCTGTTAGAAGGAGTCTCACGAGTAACAGTCTCAATTGCATAAGCAACGTTGTTGTTAGCCGATGCAGCCTCCTGAGCAGCAAGCTGAGCTTTTACCTCAGCATCAAGGGAGTCATAGTAAGCCTTAGCCTCTGCAACCTGGCTCTGAAGACCATCTGCGGTGGTCTTCATCTCAGCGACCTGAGCCTGAAGGTTCTCCTGCTCAGCCTGAAGCTCAAGCTGCTGAGCCTGAAGCTGGTCACCAAGAGCCTTAACGGTATTGATGGAGTCAGCCTCCTGCTTACTAGTGCGGTCCATATAGTAGACGCGGCTGACAAAGTCCTCTGGGCTCGATGCTCCAAGGAGGAAGTCCAAAGTCTCCTGTGGGCCTGCCTTATAAGCACTCTTCATTGCTGCAGAAAGGACAAGACGCTGCTTATTGAGCTGGTCTGTAGTCTCTGCAATCTGCTCCTGAACCTCACCAATCTTGTTGTTGGTGGCGTCAAGTGCATAGGTTTTCTCGTTAAGGTTATCCATGGCCTCTGCAAGAGCTGCACCAAGAGAGTCTAGCTGGGCAGATGCGGCCTCAAGATCGCTTTGTGGGTCTGCGAATAGCTTGGCTGGGGTAAGCAGCGTAGCAGCTACACCAAGACCTGCAAATAAGAGAGCGTCTCGTCTTGTGAAAGATCGGCGCTGTGACATATAAGCTCCTTCCGCAAAGCACGAAATCAATTGGGCAACGTGTTGCTTTGCTTTGCCATCTAGGATAGCTCATTTGATAAAAAATCAAAGTCAACTCGCCGATTTCTTAGCGAGAAACCCGTGTAAACAGGAAGCTACCCTATCGAGTATTTGAATAGTTTACCCCGAAAATGACATTTCATACAAATTCCAAAGACTATTTGTGCAGTTATATAGCATGGAGCGGGCAAATATCATTGCATAAATTTATCTTTGACCTGCAATTATGGAGAAATTCTATATATTGCAAACAAGTTTACTGTGATTAACAAAATGCTTATGTAAATAAGACAAATGGCCGACAAGCACGTAATCTTGTCAGCCAAAATTGTCAGGTTAAAGTAAGTCTGATGTAAGTGATTTAGCTTATTGAACCTTGATAAGGGTGTAGACCTCTTGGTCAAAGCACTTGCCAATAATCTCCCTTGGGTGCAGATAGCAAAGCTCAAGCGCAAATGCAAAGCCAGCTACTTTTGCACCGGCCTTCTCGGCAAGTTGAGCACAAGCGACGCAGGTGCCGCCAGTAGCAACCAGGTCATCAGCAATAAGAACAACGTCGTCTGGGGTAAGAGCATCGGTGTGAATCTGAAGCTCGCTGGTACCGTACTCCAGGTCATAAGCCTGTGCGTAGACCTCACGAGGCAGCTTGCCTGGCTTACGAGCAGGAACAAAGCCTGCACCCAGTTTGTAGGCTACAGGGGTTCCAACAAGAAAACCACGAGCCTCAGCACCAATAACCTTGGTAATTCCTGCATCAGCAAAGTGCTCTGCAATGTCATCAACAACTGCGTGGAAGCACTCAGGATCTTTAAAAAGTGGAGTTACATCTTTAAAGATAACACCTGGCTCTGGATAATCAGGAATGCTAATGATATGACTCTCATAATCATACGTAGACACAATGTCCTCACATTCAAAATCAAAATCAATGAATAGTTATATATACCTAGATTACTCGTCTAGATGCATATCCTTAAAAGATTCACGAACTAATTTAGTGATAAGTTCATTTCTAACCGCATTGGTAAGGCCTAACATGCGGGTCAGAGCAGCCATAAACTTCTGACGAGTCTCGTCAGTATGGTCAACTTCAACTCCCCCGCCTTTTTTAGCGTATACGACAAGTGACTTGGCAAACATACTAGATTCTCGGTTTGCAGCCATAACGTATTGACGCAGGTTCTTGGGCTCAAAACCAAAGTGACGAAGCTCGTTACAAAGGCGAATCAGCGTAAGGTCTTTGCCGTCCACAAGGTCTCTACCATGAGGAGAGCGCTTTAATGCAATGACGCCCGCTTCGGAAAGCTGACGAACAAAGCCTACAGAGCATCCCACAATTTCTGGGATGCGATCAATAGCGTGATATTTCTGAACAACCTCAGGGTCATCTACAGGTACCACAATGGCATCAGCATGTGTGGCACCAAGAATTGCCTGAGACACTTGCTTTCCATCAAGCTGAGGTTGAGCCTGGCGAGAAGAACTTTGAGCTTCAGGTGTAGCCTGAGCCTCAACTCCAGTTGCCTCATCAGTCTGAGCTTTGACCTGTTGTTCAGCTTCAGGATTTTTATCTTGCCTATCAAGCTCTTCTCTAATAACTGAGAGTGGCATAAAACGGCTTTTCTGCAGATACAGAATAGTCTCAAGTCGCTTAACATCTTTTTGGGAATACAGACGATAACCACCAGCAGTTCTGGTAGGAGTAAGCAAACCTTCATCCTGCAGATATCTGACTTTAGAAACACTCAAGTCAGGATAGAGAGTCTGTAATTTCTTGACTACTTTACCAATGGTCAGAAAGCCTGAATCAGCCATAAAGCTATCCTTTAACCTTAAGCTGAAACTCTGCTGGTATGGAAGACCATGCGGAAGGTACCAATCTGAATAGTTGAGCCATCGCGCAGGGTAGCCTTGTTAATAATGGCACCATCAACCCAGGTACCATTGAGAGAATCAAGGTCTTCAATAGTTGCATAACCAAGGGCAAGATTAGAGAGATCAATGGTGGCATGATTTCTGGAAACTGTCATGTCGTTCAAAAAAACACTGCACTTTGGGTCTCTACCAAGAGAAATCTGAGGTAAATTGAGCTCAAAAGTCTGGCCAGTCTGTGGTCCTTTAACAATAGTAAGGACAGGGTGAGCTGGCTTTTGTTGAGCCATAAGGTCTGGAACCGTAGCGTCAGCTGAGGGCATGCGGAAAATCTCTGTTGAGTCTGGTGACTGCTGTTTGATGTCGTCAGTTGACATGGTTTCTCCTTAATTTGGTTACATGATAATAATAACGCTTAACGACACGCAATGCAGTCCATTTCGATGAGCGCACCAAGTGGCAACGCAGAAACCTCAACAACTGCCCTGCCAGGTGCAGGAAGAACAAAGTACTGCCTATAAATCTCGTTTACCTTAGGCAAATCATTGATATCAGCAAGGTAGATAGTTGTCTGAGCAACATCAGAGAGCGTGCATCCTGCCTCCGCCAGAATTGACTGAGCAAGATGTATGACACGAGTAGTCTGCTCTTCAATTCCTCCGTCTATTAGTTCCTTTGGGTCTTCTGCAGAGACCGCAATTTGACCAGTTACAAATACCAATCTACCTGCAGTAGTACCCTGAGAGTATGGTCCCATAGGAGAAGGAACACCTACTGCATTAATTGCATATTTCATAGAAGATCACCCCTTGCGCCAATGAAATCATCAGAGGCTCTGAGTAAACCCCAACCCTCAAGTTTATCTTTAGCTACTACTACTTTAGTGTTACTTGCAAGTTCTGAAAACCATGGAAGATATGTTTTTAGACCTTTAATGAGCTGCTTATGGCCAAGAGGATGAACTGTCTCAAAAGAAAGCAAGCTTCTAAAAAGAATTACCGTATGTACTGGTGGAACCATAACCAGATATGCAGGTACTTTCTTAGTTGAAACATTGGCTACAAGTGCTGGGATTGTTTGGTCAAGCATAAGATTGCAAAGCTTTGAATCTTCTGGAAGTCTCTGTTCTCCCAGGTAGTCCATAAGGACCTTCTTGGCCTTTTTACCAGCAAGAAGAAGCGGAGTAAGCAACGGAGTTGCGTCTTCTAAAGACACTTCTGCATAAGGAGCTACACCGTTTTGCTCGACAGATGCAATGATAGAAAGCCACTCGTCTAGGACAAGAGAGCGCTCAGATGCACCAAGTACTACGTACTCGTTTTGACCAGAGCGCGCGAGAAGACCGATGGAAGACAGAGATCCGTCTCCCGTAAGTGCACACTCAAATGAAGTCTCTCCTACCTCAAGCTGTTTACCTGCAAAGACAGCTTCCACAAAATTTTGAGCTGTTGCGCCACTCACCAGCGTGTAGCCAATACCACTCAGGTCAATAAGAGCGCAATCTTTCAGAGCTTCCTCAAGGGGTTTCTCGCCATAGAAAGATTGGGCTAAGTTGAAGCCTTCAGTTGAGGTTGAGAATTGTGCGCCAAGATACTCAAGCTCGGTATGAAGGATAGAGCGTTTCTGCTCAGACATTAGTTTCTCCCAAAGAGATACGGAGCAACCGAATACAGGTCAAAGAGGTTGTAGGCAGGAATAGTCCACAGCGTAAGATGTGACTGGGTAATGGTGGTGCCTACCTGCGCGGAATCTTGGGACCAGTCAGTTGAAGAAATCAGTTGGTTATTGGCTACTGGATAGTTGGGAGAAAGCATGGAGGTCTGGTAGGTGAAGTCTTTAGAGCCAGGCCATGCCATATACGTGGTAGAAGTTGATGGTTTAACCACTGCAGAGAGCAAGAAGTTGTCCTCGCTCGAGCGGATCTGCACAATCTGGTCAATTCGCTGGATGCTTACGCGATTGTAATTGCGATAAGCCCAGTTCATCAGAATGGCAGTATCGTCAAAACGACCTTGTGTAGTCTCGCAACCAAGTACGCAGGTATATAGCGTAATGTTTCCGCGCTTTGAAGCGCCCAAGAAGGCAGTACCAGAGTCTTCAGCACCTGTTTTAATGCCGAGAAGACCTCGGTAGGTGTCCATAAGGTCATCAGTTGAGTGGAACGTACGCTGCTCCCCTCCTACCGTTGTAGTATATGACCTGGTATGCACAGCGCTTGCGATAAGTGGATAGTGCTCGCGCGCATAACGACCCATCAGGGCAAGATCGCGCGCGGTTGAATAGTGACCATCAGCATCGAGGCCGTGAGGATTCTGGAACTGCGTGTGAGTCATGCCAATCTCAGCAGCCTTCTTGTTCATTTGATCAACAAAGGCCTGCTGAGAGCCAGATACGTTGATGGCAATGTTATAAGCCGCATCGTTTGCCGAATATACCAGCATCATCATAATGAGCTGTCTAAGTGTTGGTGTATCTTCCGAGGTCAAACCAGCAACTTGTGAGCCTTCTTCAAGATCTGGAACTGTGATTTCACAAGGCTGGTCAAGATTAACGCCAGAATCAAGCGCAACAATTGCAGTCATAACCTTAGTAATGGAAGCCATAGGAAGCTCTTGATCTGGGTTTTTGCTCCAGAGAACGTTTCCTTGCGCATCGGTGACAATGGCAGTAGTTGCCTCGGTGAGTTTTGGCTCATCTGTTACAGAAGACTTGTTAGAAGAGGTATTTTCAGCCAAAACCGTAGTTGCAGGAGCAAAAGGAGCAGCTAAAACAAAAACAAGCAGCAAGCTAACAAGAAAAGCCAGCGTCTTATCAGAGAGCTGGCGCAAAGAAACATGGTTGTGCTTAAGGAAAGTCATAAACAACCTAACTTATGCTTGAGTGTTTTTACTATCTTTAACTATTTTAGCCGCTTCAACAGTATAAACAACTGCAGTAATTGCCGAGAAAACAATTCCTATATACACAAAGAAGATACCGAGTGCGCTGCTCTCAGAGTTAAGACCTGGAAGCCAACTGACGTTGACCAGACCAAGGCCGGATACAACTGGAATGCCCAGAAGAAGCAGGCTAAAACCAGTCATCAAAAAGGCAGTTGCAGCTTTACCTACAAAGACAACATCAATAGGACGCCTGCGGAATTTACGTACAGCAAGTGCACCAAAAGTAAGGTAAACGTCACGGCCGATAACAAACAGCGGAATCCAGAGAGGAAGCTCACCAATAATCAAGAGGCCAAGAACGCCTGTGATAAGAAGAACTCGGTCCATGATGGGATCCATGATTTTGCCCAGCCAGCTGACGGTTTGCGTTCTACGAGCAACCTGACCGTCAAGAAAGTCGGTAACAGCTGCGGTTACATAACAGCCAAGCGCAACCCAGCGATTTCCACCGGTTGAGAAGAGCACAAGAAAGATAATCGTAAGGATTAACCTGCAAAAGGTAATGACGTTTGCAACAGTAAAAATAGCGTTGGAAGGGTTGTTGGAACTACCAACTGGATCAGTAATAGTTCCCTCTGCCTGCGCCTTTGCTGCATCGGCGTCTGCTGCTTCTTTAATTTGGGATGCTACTTGATTAGCTAGCTGCTGCCTAGTTTGCAACGTTTCTCTCCCCTTTTTGTAGAACATAACATGCGTCTATTTTAACGTAAGTTGCGCGATAGCAAATTATTCGCACATTTGTTTAACAAAGGACACAAGAACACGGACGCCCTGAGCATACACGCGTTTCTCGATACGCTCATCAATTCCATGAACGCCGTTTGCCTCATCTTCTGGCGTTGGCCTAAAAGGACAAATGCGCAGAATAGAATCGCAAATTCCCTCGTAGCGTACAGAATCGGTGCCACCACACACAAAGGACGGAACAAAGGTGACGCCTGGATGGTAGTGCTCCATAATGGCTTTGAGCTCTTGATAGCCAGCACCAGCTGGGGAATCGATTCTTCCCGCAGGAGTGGAATGCAAAGCCTCAACCTCAATGGAAGGGTCAACCTGAGCTACCACCTGTGTAATGTGTTCAACGGTTTTTTCAACACTCACGCCAGGAAGCAGCCTAATGTTGATAGTCGCACTGACATTACCAGGCATAACGTTAGCCGCACTACTTGAACCCTCAAGCATGTTGAAAGCGTACGTGGTGGTTACAAACGGATAAAGCTCTTTGATCTGAGCTGCGGCAAGAGCAATCTTATCTGCATTGGTATCTACGTCATGTACCAGCGAAGCAAAAGGCTCCTCGGTGATTTCTGGCGCAAGAACCTTGAAGGTTTCTTTGACAATGTCATTAAGCTCAGGTTGAGGTTTAGCCTCAGAAAGAGCGGCAAGTGCGCAGCTCAAATGCTCAAGCGAAGTTCCACCAAACGGATTAGAGGAATGTCCGCCGTGACCAGTCGCAGTAAGCTTAACGTTCAAGAAGCCCTTTTGCGAGATGCAGATGTCGGCCACGGTAGCCTTAGGCGCACCGTAAGCGCTGCCATCAAAAAACGTAGTGGTGCCCTCGTCCAGGAGACAAGCTGCACGCATTTCTCGCGAGGCCATGACCTCTGCAAGCCTAGTGGCGCCGTGGCTCAAGACCTCCTCGTCCTCGCCAAATGCCAGGTAGATAGAGCGCCTTGGCGAGAAACCCTGTGAAAGCAGATACTCAAGTGCCTCAAGCTCGCCCATGAGCATGTCTTTGATATCAAGCGCGCCACGTCCCCAAATGTACGTGTTGTCGACATCTCCACCAAAGGGATCGTGCGTCCATGCGTCTTCTGTACCAGGAACAACAGGAACCACGTCTTGATGAGCAATAAGCATCAATGCAGGAAGCTCGTGGTTGGATCCCGGAATCTCAATGAGAAGCGAGTGACCAACCACTTCAACGTTAGAGGCCGCTGTCATAACATACGGGAAGCTATCAACAATGTGCTGTTGAAGACCATCAAACTGAGACCAATCGGTTGTCTCTGCATCGGTATACACCGTCTTAAAAGACAGCGCCTTTGCAAGTCTCTCAGACATTGCCTCTATGTTGAGCTCTGGATATTCATCCTCGTGAGCAAAGTGGTCGTAAATATTCATGGACCTCTACTAATCTCGTAGTTTTAAGTTAACAACGTAATAATAACGGCAATTTTTATGCGTTTCTCTACTCTTGCTGGTAGAATTAACAAAACACTCATTTAGCACACGCATCTTGGGAGCCCTGATGATTAAGCTTGTTCTTTCCGATATGGACCAAACACTAAAACCCGCTGATACTCCGGCAATTTCAGAAAGGACTCATCAGGCAATTAATAATCTTAAAGCCGCAGGTATTGCGTTTGGTCTTTCTACCGGAAGGCCAGTTTATGATGCACTTTCTTATCTAAAATCTGACGTTTCCCTGACAGACACTGGCGTGTTTTCTAGTGGAAAGATTCTCTACTTTAACGGCAAGCTCATTTTCACAAAACAATTTACCTACGAGATGATGGAGAAGATCTACGAGGTTATTTCTCCAATGGAAGATTGTTTGCTTACGTATTATCAAGAAGGTCCGCTTGAGCAGCCTTTAGATACGTCATTTACCTCTTGTTGGAAAATAGTTGATACCACTCAAGAGGTAGTAGATCAGCTTGCGGCCTCGTTTAACACTTTTGTGCCAGGACTTGGACCACAGTCTGTTCCAAGAGATGTTCCTATGTATGCGGGAGGTCTTCTCTTACCTCAAGATGAAAAGCGCGCGCAAGAGATCTATGATGCTGTTACCAGTGCAGTTCCAGAGGTTGAGTTGGTTTCTCCCTATATTGGTTGGTTTGACATCAATTATCGTGGCTGGAATAAAGCACAGGGATTTGAGAAGCTCATTGAGACTATAGGTCTTAAGCCAGAAGAAGTTGTTGTGTGCGGCGATTCCGAAAACGATCTGGACCTTCTTAAGATTGCTCATCACTCATGCTGCATGGAAAACGGCACTGATGAGGCTAAGGCTGTCTCGAAGTATCTGTTGCCTAGCGTGTATGAGGAAGGCGTAGCTCAGCTCTTAGAGGCGCTTACAGAGGCTCAGGGAGACTTTGATTCTGACGTTGTCCAGGCTGTCCTGAAGAGAACTCTATAGAATTAGAGCTTGATGCAGAGCGTGGCAATATAGTCATTCCCATACTGTGATAATCGATTCCTTTTATCACATGACTCATAAAAATCGATCATAGCAAGGCCATTTTTAAGTTGTCCTCTAATTTGAGCTTCTAAGGTATGGCTAAATTCATATCCATATTCTGGATCTATGGTTATTTTGCCTTCTTCTTCAAGCTCTCTTGAATTAAAAGGTATTGAAAACTTTAAAAGTAATTCCTCATCGGGTTGGTCCCATACAACGTCAGCGTCATACATGTACGTCCAAGGATTCATGAAGCCGACCATTAACAGCCCACCCTTTTTCAACACACGAGCCGCTTCTTTATACATGTTTTCTAGATCTTCAATGTATACATTCGAAACCGGATTAAAAATAATATCGAAAGTTTCATCTTCAAAAGGAAACGGTTTTGTCATATCAGCTTGAACGGTATTGATTTTTAGGCCTTCTCTTTTAGCAACCATCTCATCTTTTTGTAATTGAGATGTAGAAAAATCCATTATGGTTACGTCATAACCTTTAGCAGCAAAAATGGGACCCTGTTGTCCACCACCGCAAGCTAAGCCTAATATCTTTTTTCCGTTGGCCTTTTCAAACCATTCTGTTGGAACTTTTTTCCCAACCGTTAATGCAACAGAAATTGGATTATTTCTCGCTTCTTCAAATTCTTCATGCGTCAAAGGTTCGGTATAGTCATTTCTTACTTTATTCCATCTATCTTGATTTAATTTTAAGTAGTCATTCATCTTATAATCTCCTCAAAATAGTGTTGTATTTTGACTTAAGTTGGATGCAGTACCATTACATTTTTTTGCCGCTACAAATTATAATTTGTTTTCTCGCTGTTTGTACCACATGCATTTTTATCTAATTGATACAGGTCTACAGAGCATGCAACCAAGTACACATAGTCTGATCTCTAAGTGTTATATCTGAATCGTAAAAAAGTGGCTGCATTTGACGTGTCATCTGCAGCCACTTTTGTGTTACTTGCGCGTGTTTAATCGCGTGAGTCAATCGTTTTGAGCTCTGCGGGTTTCTCCGCGTTTCTACGGTTTTCTCCGCACTTCTACTTGATCAGTCCGCTGTTCCTTAGAAGCAGCTCAATATCGGTGCCCTTAACAGCTTTGAGGGCTACCTTCAAAAGCATCTTCTCTTTGAATGAGAGTGGAGCCTTATCAAGTGTTTTCTTATCTAGGGCATAGTAAGTTGCCTTAAGAAGCTCTCTGATGTCGTATTGAGAGCCCCAAACTTCTGGCACACCCCTATCAACGTTCATCAGCGTGTAGACAGATTCCATACCAGTGCGGATTGAGTACTCCGTAGTAAAGATGGTGTCACGAGGAGTCTCGGCAAACTGTCCAATAAAGGCAAAGTTAACAGCTCCCTCAGGAACAACCAGCGGCCTATCCTCAGCTTTTCTCGGCTGGAAGAATGCGTTGATGTAAGGCATGAAGCACGTTGTAGTGTTACAGCGGTTCTTTGCCCAGTCTTCAATCTTTTTAGTTGGAACGCCAATGTGGTAGAGCCACTCCTGGCAAACTTCTTCACCAGTGCAGTTACGCATGGCTTTCTTAACATAATTACCAGGCTTGTTAGTGCTTAGTGCATAGACCCAGATGAGTACGGTGTCTTTATCCTGAGCTTTGAACTGTGGCTGGCGATTGATGGTCCACGAGAGGTACCAGTTATCGGTACTATCTTTAACGGTTACAATGCCGCCGGTAGTGACTTTTCCTTCTCTTGGATCTCTCTTGCAGACACCAATAATCTTCTTGATGATCTCTTCGTCTTTTGTCTGGATAGTGGCGCTCATCCAGTTGGTTGCCTCAAAGTCGCTGCAGAAATTATCGGGATTACCGTACTCGCAGTGCTTGGCCTGAGCGGCGATGTTCTTCCACAAGTCCCAGGACTCTCCAACGCCATTTCTAACGTTGCTAATGTCAGGAGCAGTATTCTGGTCACCATAGCAAGAGGTATCAGTGCAGCAACCATTGGTGATAAAGACCAAATCATCTTCAGTAAGGTCAATGGTCTGTTGTGAGCCGTTCTTCTCGTAAACAATCTGAGTGGCAACCTTTTTACCGTTGGTATTGTTGATGATAACGTTCTTGACATCCATTCCGTAATCAACGCTTACACCATGGCTCTCTAGATACCTAACTAGTGGCAAAATCATGCTCTCGTACTGGTTGTACTTGGTAAAGCGCAAAGCTGTAAAGTCAGGCAGACCGTCAATATGGTGGCAGAATCTGCAAAGATAGCGCTTCATCTCAAGAGCCGAGGACCATTTTTGGAACGCAAACATGGTCTGCCAATAGAGCCAGAAGTTAGTGTTCCAGAACGAATCAGGAAGCACGTCGCTAATCTTCTTGCCTTCAAGGTCTTTCTCAGGTGTCATAAACAGCTTGGCAAGTGCAAGTGAAGACTCTTTATCAAGCTTAAACTTCTTGTCTGTGTGAGCGTCTTTTCCACACTTCTCGGAAGCCCTGCAGAGTGAGTAGTTAGGATCGTGCTTGTTAAGCCAATAATACTCATCAAGTACAGAGACGCCAGGTGTTTCAATAGAAGGAACGTCTCTGAACATATCCCACATGCACTCAAAGTGATTGTCCATCTCGCGACCACCACGCATATAGAAGCCCTTGCTAATATCTTTTCGGCCATCACAACTTCCGCCTGCAAGCTCAAGCTTCTCGAGCAGGTGAATTCTTGAGCCCTTTACCTGACCATCACGAACAAGATAAAAAGCAGCAGCAAGACCCGCAAGACCTGTTCCAATGATATAAGCAGATTTTCTGTCGGCATCTTTGGGCTTTTCTGGTTTAGCGAACGATTCATACGTTCCAGCAGAGTAATACATAACTTCCTCCTTAGTTTTCCGCTCAAATACCTGCGGAAATTAGTAAGTCGCCCTTACCTTGCGTTCACTATAAACTTATAAACTGCTAAAGAAAATGCACAAAAAGAGCGGGCTGTCCGATAAAGTGACAGTCCGCCTAAATTGCTAATTTTTACGACAAAGAGGCTATTTTGTCGTATTGCTATTTGTTTCTTTTAGCATTGGTCAGTGCGTGATTAAACGAGCCATGAATAAGAGAATTAAGCCTATCTACAATGATTTTAGGATCTTCTGTCATTCCCCCATCAATCCACTCAAGCACTAATCCAACAAAACCATACTTGTAAAAATTTGCGATAAAAGCCTTATCTTCTTCTCTAACAACTATTCCCTCGGCCTTTTCTTCAAGTACGTCATAGAGAAGCTGATAGGTAACCTTATACAGATACTTGTATAAGTAATCTTGAGGGACGTTGTGATAAATATTGAGAATAAAGGACTTATCTTTTTTGATCATGTTAAAGATGGTGAGAAACCCCTCTTGCCAGGTATCGTACGTCTTGTTTTCTTTAAGCGCACGTTCTGCATCTTCTTCGCAAATCCATTCGGTGAGCTCCAGAATATCGTGGAAATGATAGTAGAACGTTTGACGGTTCATCTCGCACTTCTCGGCAATATCATTAACGGTAATCTTGTTGAGCGGCTTTTCTAGCAGTAGTTCTTTAAAGGCAAATGCTATGGCCATCTTTGTTGTAGCCTTGCTCATGTTTTCACTCCTGAAGATCTTTGAATGAGTTACCAAAGTATACCGCGATACTCTCGGAGCAAGATTTATAACTTCATGCCTTTGAAATTGTTCCAAAAATAGCAATTAATTTGGCTTTTTTCGCAGGTAATGATGTGGTTAACTTGTATTAGTTAGATATAGCTAACTTAATTTCTTTCATAGTATGAAGGGGGTCTTAGTATGGAAGTTGGTCACGAGTTTTTACTACGTATGGGTAAGACAAGACTGCGTCCTGGAGGTATTGAGGCAACCAATTGGCTGCTTAACTCAGTAGAGATTACGCCAGAAACTCAAATTCTTGAGGTGGCTTGTAATATTGGCACCACTACGGTTGAACTGGTAAAGCGATTCCACTGCCACGTAACCGCAATCGATCTCAATGCAGATGTGCTTCCTAAGACAAAGGAAAATATCGCGAGAAACAACATCGAGCAGTACGTAACGGTGGAACAAGGAGACGCTACAGACCTCTCCTACCCTGATAACAGCTTTGATGTCGTTATTAACGAGGCTATGCTCACCATGCTCTCTGACCAGCAGAAAGCGTCTGCGGTTAAAGAGTACGCACGAGTACTCAAGCCAGGCGGCGTATTGCTTACCCATGACGTCCTCCTGCTCAAAGAAGACGATGAGCTGGTCCACGAGCTCTCAAGAACCATTAACGTCAACGTAAAACCTTTAACCCTTGCAGGTTGGAAGAATCTCTTTGAGTCAGCGGGTTTCTGCCCAGAAACAAAGAACGGTAAGATGACGCTTATGAATCCAGCGGGACTTATTGCTGATGAGGGTGCTGACGGAGCGCTGAGGGTTATTAGAAACGGTCTCAAACCTGAGAACACCAAGATGTTTACTAGCATGTTCACGTTCTTCAACGATCACGCAGATGACCTTAACTACATTGCCGTAGTGAGCAGAAAGCCAAGATAGGCTCCGCATCAAGGCGACGCAGACTCAGGCCGGAGTAAACAAAAAACAGACATCAATCGAGCTAGACTCGGGCTCGATAGCAAAGAAGGAAGCTGGCATCTCTACCAGCTTCCTTCTCTTTTATTGCGTGTTATGAGCGGAGCTTACTTAGCCTTTGCGCAGGCAGCCATAGCAACAGAGCCAATGTAGTTGACTGGGTTGGTAAAGTTTGGCTGGAACAGAAGGTCAACTGCTGCAAGGTTGTCGATGGTCATACCAGCGGCAATGGCAACAGAAACAACGTTTGCTGCCTGGGCAACATCGTCATGTGTCGAGAAGAACTGTGCGCCCTTGATAAGGCGAGTCTCTGGATCCCAGACCAGCGTAGCGGTTACTGGCTCGGTGGTCAGCATGAACTCAGGACGGTAGTTCTCGGTGATGGAGACAGAATCGTACTCATAGCCACGAATCTTGCCGCCCTCAACGGTGAGGCCTGCTGCAGCCATGGAGTAGTTGTAGAGCTGAACTGCGCTGGAAGCCTGAGTACCTGCGTATGCAGCAGTTGGCTCAAGCATGTTAGGACCAACGTGCAGTCCCTGGCGTACAGCGTTTGTTGCCAGAGGAATGTAGTCCTCTTTGCCAGTGACGTTGAAGATAATGGAAGCGGAGTCGCCAGCTGCAAAAACGCCAGGCTCACTGGTGCGCATGTACTCATCAACCTTGATGGCGCCGTTAGGAAGCATGTCAAGCTGACCGTCAAAGAGGTCAGTACGAGGTAGGAAGCCAATGCCCAGAATTGCGTAATCTGCGGTGTAGGAGCCCTTATCGGTAACAACGGTGACGGAATCGCCGTTGTCCTCAAAGCTCATGACCTTCTCGCCAAGTGCAAGGGTGACACCGTGCTCTTTGTAAGCAGCCTCAACCTGATCGGTGATTGCCTTATCAAAGTTCTTTGCAAGAACACGAGGAAGCATGTCGATGAGGGTAACAGCTTTCTGACGCTCAGAGAGCTGCTCTGCAAGCTCAGCGCCAATGTAGCCAGCGCCGATGACAATTGCGGACTTAGAAGCTGCCATGGTGTCGTGAATGCGACGGCCATCAGCCCAGTTTTTGCACTGAAGAACGCGAGGTCCGTCAATACCAGGTAGTGGTGGAACAATTGGCTTAGAGCCAGTGGTAACTACGAGGTAGTCAAAGTCATCCTCAAAAGTCTCGCCAGTCTTAAGGTCTTCCCACGCAACGTGCTTGGTCTTAACATCTGCGGAAGTGACGTTGGTGGTCATGTGAACGTGAGCGCCAGCCTCTGCAAGGGCTTCTGGAGAGCTGTAGAACATCTTGTTAGGATCGCTTACGTGGTCACCTACCCAAAGAGCAATACCGCAAGACAGAAAGGAAACCGTGTCATTGCGCTCAAAGACGTGAACCTCCCAATCTGGGTGTGCACTCAGGATTGAAGAAGTGGCAAAAACGCCTGCGTGGGTACAACCGATAACTGCAACTTTAGCCATAGAAACCCCTCTGTTAAATGCTACTAATGACTAACATTAATTGTTACTTTGACAGTGGCATTATGCCACATTCTGTTATCGAGAAGAGCGTCATTCTTGAACGTTCTTTAATAAATCGAATATTTGGAGTTCGTGAAGCAATTTGGTTATAAGAAAGGCGTCTATCAAATCCTGATAGACGCCTTAATCTTACAATTCTTTGTAGATTTCTTTGCCGATGCGATTTACCACACCTACAACAAGAGCATTTCCCATACAGAACGCACGATTGTTGTCGCTCATTCCTGTATTAGTCCAGCCCTTAGGAAAACCCTGTAGCTGATCAAGCTCATCTGGAACAAGTCTGCGATACCTCTCGCCTACTTTAATGATGTGTTTAAAGCGAGAAGGACTTGCTCCCCCCTCTCCTGTAAGAATTGTTCTTGAAGGATTAGTGAGAAGGTCTGGGAATGCCATTGAACCTTCTGAATAGAAGTACGATTGACCTGTATGCTTATTGGTACGCTCTTCGCGTTTTGATCCTTTGAGATATTCCCAGCGATAAAGTTGTGAACTATCGACAAAGTAGTTCTCTGGGACTTCAATCTCTGGGGAAAGAACATCTCCCAGTGTTTTAAATTGACCTTTATAAACCTCTTCAACTTTACAGGTAATAACGCGGTTATCTACCATTACGCCAGCATCTAAAAACGGAGATGTTTTAGACCTCTCAGAATTAAAGTCCTTTGTAGCAACAAATGGATCTTTTGGAATATCAACATAAGAGATATTGCCCACAGGATTAAAAGGAAATGCTCGGGACATAATTCCTGAAGTTAAGCGTTCTGAAAGCTCCCAGTTAGCATTTCTACGTGCGAGAATATATACGCGCTTTCTTCTTTGTGAAAAGCCGTATGCCGCACTATTTACCACACGCCATTCAACGCAATATCCAAGGCTAGCAAGACAGCTAAGAATAATTGCAAAATCTCTACCACGCTGAGATGCAGGACTTTTAAGGAGACGATCAACGTTCTCTAAAAGACACCACTCTGCATTCTCAGGAGACTTATCTAATTGAATTTTTAAGAATTTATAAATGTCCCACCAAAGAACACCCTTTTTTCCTTCAATACCTCCCGACTGAGATAAAGGTTTAGCAACGGAGTAATCCTGACAAGGAAATCCTCCTACGACCATATCAACCGAAGGAATATCGCGTAGACCCTGGTCATACTCATTTAGAACTTTATTAATGTCCTCATTTACAACTGAATCATTGCCAAAATGAGTTCTATAACAATTTGCGGCAAACTGTCTTGTAGGAGATCCTGGTGGCTCCCACTGATTTGCCCATATAGTTTTAAACGTTCCCGCTTTTGGCAGGTTATTAGCTTTATTAGAAGAGTCTTTATAACCCTCTAAGCCAAGTCTAAATCCACCGACTCCCGCAAAGAGCTCGGCTACAGTAATTGCTTTGGCCACGTTTCTCCTATCGCTGCTGTGGACCAATTTGTGTTTACTATACTAACCGATCAACCGGACAAAAAGTCAGTCTAATTCAGATAGCCAAGAAGATCAACTTAATATATCTTCAATAATTTTTAAAACATAATCTTTGTTGAGCCAAAAACATTGCTTAGTCATTTTGTCGCCATTTGGTAATAAGTCCATATCTGATTCAGTGCCGCTACCATAACGTTTTCCATTTATCAAATGTGCACTTTTCTGTGCGCGCGGCCTTAAATGAAACATCTGAGTGTCACTCATTTTAGGCAAGTCATTTTTTGTTACTATCTTTCCATTTTTATCAATAGTTTGTTTGAAATTTACACCTTCAAGTAACTTCTTTTTATATAGTTCCCATTCATCTTTTCCAGTTTTCTCAAGTTCTTCAATTGGCATATTCCAAAACTTTGCTCCTGTTAAAATGAACTTTCCTAAATCATTTTCCTTAAAAACAACAAATAGGAATCGAGTTGATTCAAAGAACTCGTATTCTTTTGAATTCTCAAAATTCTGATTCACATAATTACATATTGAAATGTTATGGAAGGACATATTCTCTTTAATAGAATTATCTTTTCCTACTCTAATCGTTTTTATTTTTATATTAGCTTTCTGGAATTCTTCTGAATTATCAGTATTAACTCCAAGCATCCTATTAACTAAAATTTTATTGATTTGTTTAGGCTTGGTGTCTTTTATGACTCTGAATAATTGGCACAGTTCATCAGTATCTTTTCCAATATATGAATTAATTTTTGATATAACCATAGTATCAAAATTGCCATTATTTAATTCATCTTCAGTAAATATAGAATCATAAGCCATTGAGCTAGGCTGCACATAATTCTCAAGAATGTAACTCATGTACTGTTGTTTTAATGAAAAAGCGCGTCTTTTTGCAAGAACGTCTTTATTATAAAACTGTGGTTTGTAACTTGTCTGTGCAGAAGCTCCTTTAGTGCAAGCGCCTAAATATTTTGTATCGCCTTCAGATAATTCATGGGCATTGCCAGAAATAATTTTGTTTACGATAATCTTATAGTCTTCAAGTATTATCTTCAAATCTTTCGCAAATCTTTTATCGTATAAGTCAAATAAATAAGTATATTCAATACGATGATCAGTTCTATTTTGATTCTTTACTCGGTGATACCATATCATTAATATTTTACTTAATTTTTTTTCGAGGTGTGAATTACTAAATTCAACTTCAATTGTCTCTGTATTAGGAATCATTGAAATAACGAGTCGTTCACCAGCTTTTATTCCTTTTTTAGTTGATTCGTATGGAGTAGCTTTTAGCTCTATACCCGCTTTAATAAAATCTGGTTCTGGGCTGTTATTAGGTTTGTATAAAAAATAATGTTCTTCAAGCAGATTGCCTAGAGAACCCTTTCCCTTTGAGTTGTTGTAATAAGAAATTGTTTTTTCTAATTGGTCGCCTTCACAAGCCGTGGCTAATACATCAACAAAAGTCTTTCCGATAAGTTCTTGCGAATACCTAAATATATCCTCTGGATCCGTATTATCATATGGCAGTTCAACTTCATCATTCATTCTTAATCCTTACTTTTGTATGTTAGAGCAAATTAATTCAAGACTTAAGTACTAAAAATGATTCAAATATTTTTTCTATTATAATTTTCTGAAGTTTCAAATTTAATAATAACTATAAAGATTTTATTCTCTTACATCAAAAAACGCCTCCCAGCACATAGCCAGGAGGCGTTTAAGGAAAGGACAAGAGGGGTTTCTCGCCAATTAGGCAAGCATCTGAGCAAGATCCTCGGAAGCATCGCCGATTGGGCCAATACCGTAGTTCTCAACAAGAATGTTAAGGACGTTAGGGCTGACAAATGCAGGAAGAGTTGGTCCAAGTTTGATGTTCTTGATGCCAAGGTGCAGCAGGGTCAGAAGAACACACACTGCCTTCTGCTCGTACCAAGACAGAACAAAGCTCAGTGGCAAGTCGTTAACGCCACAGTCGAATGCGTTTGCAAGAGCAGTTGCAATCTGAACAGCGCCGTATGCGTCGTTGCACTGACCAACGTCAAGAATGCGAGGGATGCCACCAATGGTGCCCAGGTCAAGGTCGTTGAAGCGGAACTTACCGCAAGCAACGGTGAGGACAACAGAGTCTGCAGGAGTCTGCTCAACAAGCTCGGTGTAGTAGTTACGACCAGGGCGAGCGCCGTCGCAGCCACCAACAACAAAGAAGTGCTTGATAGCGCCCTGCTTAACAGCATCGATGATCTTATCGGCAATGCCAAGAACTGCACCGTGGCTAAAGCCGGTGGTTACCTTGTGGCCACCGTTGATACCGGTGAGCTCCTGAGCCTCAGCGTATCCACCAAGCTCCTGAGCCTGCTTGATAACAGCGCTGAAGTCCTTCTTGCCGTTTGCGTCCTCGTCAATGTGGACGAGCTCTGGGAAAGCAACAAGCTCAGTAGTGTAGACGCGGTCCTTGTAGCTAGGACGAGGTGGCATGAGGCAGTTAGTGGTGAAGACAACAGGAGCTGGAATGTCCTTGAACTCCTTCTGCTGGTTCTGCCATGCGGTACCAAAGTTGCCCTTGAGCTGTGGATACTTCTTGAGCTCTGGATAACCGTGAGCTGGGAGCATCTCGCCGTGAGTGTAAACGTTAACGCCAGTGCCCTCGGTCTGCTCAAGGATCATCTTGAGGTCAAGAAGGTCGTGACCGGAAACAACAATGAATGGACCAGGCTCAATAGTCAAAGGAACCTCAGTTGGAACTGGAGTGCCATAAGCGCCGGTATTTGCGCTATCGAGAAGAGCCATGCACTTGAGGTTGACCTCGCCTACCTCAAGGGTAAGAGGCAGCAAAACGTCAACAGAGGACTCGGTAGCAAGAGCAGCAAGAGCCTTTACAAAGAAAGCGTCAACTGCGTCATCAGTCTTGCCAAGAACGCGAGCGTGGTAAGCATAAGCAGCCATACCACGAATACCAAACAGAATAAGGGACTTGAGGGACCTAATGTCCTCGTTGTCGGACCAAACGCCGCCAAGAGGAAGATCCTCAACAGGCTCTACGCCAGCCTCTGCAGCTAGACGGTTCTTCTCGTCACGAACCTGAGCAGTAATTGCGTCAACAGCGCCCTTGTCAAAGTTGACGTTGGTGATGCAGGTGAACAGGCCGTCAACAATCAGCTGGTCTGCGCGGTTAGAACGCTTGCCAGCAGCAAGCTCGGTGCGAGAAAGACCAACCAGAGCGCCGGTGAGCTCGTCCTGAGCAAATGCGACGTCAAAAGGCTTGCCACAAACGCCAGCAGCGCCGGTACATGCAGTACAAGCGGCAGTCTGCTCGCACTGGAAACAGAACATCTTGTTATCCACTATTTTTCCTCTCCATAAAACCATATAGCGAGAAGAGATTTGCTCTTCTGTGTTTCATGATTACAGGAATGTGGAATAAGGTATGTTGTAATTACAACAAAACGATTTCTATCCAGGAATTTTTTGGAGACTATATGAACGTGCAAGACATCAAGCCCTCATTTTTGCTAAACACAATTGTGTTTAAAGGAGTAAAACCAGAGCTACTAGAGGCTCTTTTAAAGCATTTACGTGCTGTTGTTCGCACCTATGAGCCTGGAGAAATTATTTTGTGCGCTGGTGACAAGGCGCATCAATTTGGCATTGTTATCTCTGGCGCTATTCACGTTGAGGGATCTGACGCTCAGGGCAATATCTCTGTGATGGGAGCTTTCCATACCGGAGACACCTTTGGAGAGGCGTATGCGGCCCTTGGAAACGTGCCGCTTTTGACCTCGGTCGTTGCTACCGAGAAATCGGATATTCTGCTGCTGGACGTGCGTCAAATTACTGCCAGAACATGCGACATCTGCGGTGGCGTGGACATTATCATCAGAAATCTTATGGCTTCAATTGCTCAAAAGAACATTATGCTGAGTCGACGCATTCAAGATGCCGCACCAAAAAGTATTCGTGGCAAACTGATAGCGTACTTGCATACGCGCTCTCAAGCTGCAGGTTCTACAGAGTTTGATATCCCCTTCAACCGACAACAACTTGCGGATTATCTTGGTGTAGATAGAAGCGCTTTGAGCGCTGTAATATCTTCTTTAAGCAAAGAAGGTGTCTTTGAAGTAAAGCGAAGTCACTTTAAACTTTTATAACAGCAATTCAGCCTAAGGAGGCTTTTATGGCAGAGATTTATTTAGCAGGTGGATGCTTCTGGGGACTTGAAGAGTACTTCTCCAGAATTAATGGCGTTACCGCAACTACCGTTGGCTATGCAAACGGTAAAACTTTAGATACCAACTATCAAGAGGTGAAGGCAACAGATCACGCAGAAACAGTGCATGTGACCTATGACTCAAGCGTTGTAAGCCTCTATGACATTTTGCGCTACTACTTTAGGGTTATTGATCCCCTCTCAGTAAACAAGCAGGGCAACGATGTTGGCAGACAGTATCGTACAGGTATCTATTACACAAACGATGCTGACCTGCTTGTCATTGATCGCATTATGACTGAACAAGAGTCTCTCTTTGGTCAGAAGCTTGCCGTTGAGGTGGAGCCACTAGATAACTACGTGCTTGCTGAGGAATATCATCAGGACTACCTGAAGAAGAATCCTAGTGGCTATTGCCACATCAATGTTGATGATGCGTATAAGCCACTTGCATAAGCCGCTCTCCTAAACAGTTCAGTTCACGTTTACAAGAAAGGCGCTCGCTTGTGAACTGCCTCCTATTTCTTGGACATAAGAAATGGGAGGCAGTTCAAAACACACCTATGACAGATAATCTGTCAAAAAGACGTATACATGACGCCGAAAATAGCTAAAACGTGCAGATTATCTTCATTTGATGTGTAATATGGCCGTAATTGAGCAGAATATCTGTCATAGGTGTGTTCCTTAGGTACGGAATTTAGCGGTAGTTAGATTTTTTATATATGTCTATTCATGTTTAAGCATATTAGATGAAGTTTATGCATAGAAATGTATATCAAGCAGAGAGACCACCTGGCTGTCTGGCTATCTTGATTAAGAACATGTCGATTCTTCAGCAGAACCTACCAAAGCTGCGCTATTTTGTGCGCCGGGCCTAAAAGCCAACGCTAACACGCTACAGAATCATAATCA
>JABZGY010000017.1:0-24109 GCA_015259155.1 Atopobium sp.
CAAAAAAGCAGGCATATGGTATGCCTGCTTTTTTCTTGCCAAACTTTTACGCGTGTAAAAGAACGGTGATGTAAAGCTTAGAGTTGAAACTTACGCAGCGTGTGCGCCGCCCTCAATCTCGCCAGTGCAGTGTGGGCAGCGAGTTGCACCTTCTTTAACCTCTTCAAGGCAGTGTGGGCAGTGTGGAGCTGCGACTTCTTCAACAGCCTCCTCTTCGTCCTTCTTAAGCTTGGAAGCCTTCATGAACTTGTTGAGGGCCTTAACCATGCAGAAGACAATAAATGCAATGATCAGGAAGTTGATGATTGCGCTGATGAATGCACCAAAGTCAATACCATTCTGGGTACCAGGGACTGGAATGGAAAGACCAGAAACCTCGGTGCCGCCACCAGAGACAAGCTTAATAAATGGGTTAATGATGTCATTGACAAGGGAGGTAACAATAGCGGTAAATGCGCCGCCAATGATGATACCAATAGCCATGTCCATAACATTGCCCTGCTGGATAAACTCTTTAAACTCCTCGACAAACTTTTTCATTTCATCCCTTTCGTTTAATTGGTAGAAGACAGATATTTCTACTCGCGTCTACGGTGTGCGCTTATGCGCTGATCAGACCATAGATGCGAGAGTATTTATCAGTTAGATACTTGGTGTAGTAGTGGACGTCAAAAGGCTCGCCGCATGCACCCATGATGAGCTCCTTGGAGTCTTTTGCACGGCCCCAGGTCCAAATACGGCTACCCAGCCACTCCCTAATAGGAGCAAGATCTCCAGATGCGCAGACGGCGTCAAAGTCCATACCCTCAGCAATCATGGCATGCTTGTACTGTGCACCATAAGCGCTACCAAGTGCATAAGTTGGGAAGTAGCCAAACTCACCCCATGACCAGTGAACATCCTGAAGAGCACCTTCGGTGTTGTTGGGAACCGTAACGCCCAGGTACTGCCTGTACTTCTCGGCCCAAAGAGCTGGGACATCCTTTGCAGTAATCTCGCCAGACAAAAGTGCCTGCTCCATTTCATAACGGATGAGGATGTGCAGAGGATAGGTGAGCTCGTCCGCTTCGGTACGAATGAGACTTGGCTGTACCTTATTAGCTGCCGAGAAGAGCTGGAAGGCAGTAACGCGATTCAGCTGGCCAGGGAAGTGCTTGCGCATAAGTTGAATGAGAGGCTCAGCAAATGCTTCAGAAAGGCCAACGTAGTTCTCAAAGAACCTGGACTGGGACTCGTGCATACCCATAGAAGTGCCGGTGCTCAGAGAGGTAAAGCGGTACTCCCAGTTAATGCCCTGCTCGTAGAGGGCGTGACCGTTCTCATGCAGCATGGAATAGACATTGGAGAGCACGTTATTCTCGTAAGCATGGCTGGCAACCATAACAAAGCCGATACCAGGGCCACCGGTGTAAGGGTGCTCAGTTTTGCCAAGCCAATAAGCGTCCTCGTCAAGACCCTGGAGCTTTACCAGGTCTTTTGCAAGATCCCACTGACGGTTGACATCAAACTTACCCTCAAGAGGTTTGGTGCTTGGCTGACGCTTAGAAGCCATACAATCAGCAACCAGAGGAACTACCACTTCTTTAACGTTATTGAAGAAGGTGTTGTAGAACTCTCTGTTGGTGCCGTGCTCAAAATCGCTGAGTAAGAGATCATATGGGTCTTTGGAAGCATCGCGTGCCTGGCACATCTCTTTGCGAAGCTCAATTAAGCTATCCAGCTTTGGAGCAAAGAGTGACCAGTCATCGCTGTTCTTTGCCTGCTCCCAGACCTCATTAGCCTCTGTGGTAAGACGAACAAAGTTGCTCTGAAGCTCAACAGGTACATCTACCAGCTGGCTTCTATCGCGACGAAGAATTTTAACTTGCGCGCGATGAGTCTCATCAAGTAGAGCGCGATTCTCGTGAAGTCTATCAAGCAGTGCGCCAACAGCAGGATCACAGAGGGTCTCCTGGACCTGCTCGCCAAGGATTGCCAGGGCTTCTCCGCGCTCTTCAGCAGCCTTTTTTGGATCGATGCATGGTCCAAAAGAGCCAATCTCATTAGCTGCGTAGTTGAGAGCAAAGAGCTTCTTCTCAAGTTCATCAAGTTTAGCGATATCATCGCGGGGATTTGAAAGCGCTGCGTTCAATTCAACAGTGTTATGTGCGCTGTCCATAAAAATCCTCTCTACAAAATTTAGGAGCGACCAGTATGTTTGCCGGTTATATGTAACCGTTTAGCAATTGCGTCATATTTTACCCTGTTATTTATTGTTATTTGAGCGATACTAAAAAGACTACGTCCTAAAACAATAAGCACATCTTTTCGGCACAATTTTGTCCAAAGATGGCTTGTAAGGAGTAAGAGTTCTATGGATGACAGCAGAATCTCGTTTGACGTATGGAGTGATCTTTACGCAGATCGCGTTCAAACCATGCGAAAGAGCGAAGTACGAGATTTGTTTGCGGCCCTGTCTCGTCCAGGTGTCATTGCGCTGTCTGGCGGCCTGCCGGATATTTCTTCGCTGCCGCTTGATCAGGTTGCAGAGTGCGCTCGACGCTGCGTTGCTGTTGAGGGACTTAGGTCTCTTCAGTACGGCAACTCTGATGGCCGTATTGAGTGCAGAAGGACCATCTGCAAGATTTTAGCTGCTCAGGGTGTTAAGGCTGATCCTGACGAGATGATTTTGACTTCTGGTTCTCAACAGGCGCTTGATTTCTTAGGACGCGTCTTCTTAAACCCTGGAGATGACGTTATTTGCGAGGGTCCAAGCTATCTTGGTGCGTTCCAGGCATTTTCTGCGTATGAGCCTACTGTTCACACCATTGATATGGATGAAGAGGGTATCAGAACAGACCTGCTTGAGGCAAAACTTAAAGAGCTTGCGGACCAAGGCAGAAAGCCTAAGTTCATCTACGTCATTCCTAACTTTAACAATCCTGCCGGCATCACCATGTCTATGCCAAGACGTCTGCGCCTTCTTGAGCTGGCGCGCCAGTACAACATCCCTGTTGTTGAGGATGACCCGTATGGTCTTATTCGCTTTGAGGGAGAAGATCTAACGCGCCTTAAGACGCTTGATCCAAGTGTCATTTATTTGGGAACCACGTCGAAGATTTTTGCCCCTGGACTGCGTCTTGCATGGATGGTTGCACCTCGTCATTTCCTTGAGCGCATCAACCTTGCAAAGTCTGGCTCCGACCTATGTACCAGCCCCTTTAACATGATTCTTGCCGAGCACTACTTCAATGAGGTTGATTGGCAGGCGGCCCTTGAGGTGTCTAAGTCTCGCTATAAAGAGAGAAAAGACGCCATGCTCGCAGCGCTTGCAGAGTTCTTCCCCAAAGATGTTACCTGGACTAAGCCAGAGGGTGGCCTGTTCCTGTGGGTAACCTTCCCGCCATACCTCAATACTGAGCAGTTGCTTCCTCGTGCAATTGAGGAGGGAGTTGCCTTTGTACCAGGTGTTTATTGCTATCCTGACCAGCGTATTAGTTCAAGTATGCGTCTGTGCTACTCATTTGAGACGCCAGAGCGCATCCACGAGGCAATCCGCAGGCTGTCTTTGTGCGTCCAAGATCGCATGGCGCTGTATCGCGCATTCCTAGAGGCGGGCGCTCTACCTGAGTCTTCTCATTCTGAATCTCAATCCTCTGCAAGGGAGTGTTAAGTATGGCTACAAAAGTTGCTGTCATTATGGGTGGAGCCTCATTTGAGAGGAACTTCTCGCTCAAAAGTGGAGCTCTTGTCTCTGAGGCTTTGGAGAAGCGTGGTTATGAGGTATTACCACTTGATGCTGACGCACACCTGGTAGACACCCTTCGTGCCGAGAAACCCGATGTTGCCTTTGTGTGTCTTCACGGCGCGGGCGGAGAAGATGGTGCAGTACCTGCGCTTTTGGAGTTCCTCAAGATTCCGTATGTGGGATCAAGGCCTGCATCTTGTAGAGCAGCCTGGAACAAAGCTGACATGCCATTTATTGTGCGTCAGGCCTGGTCAAAGGAGGAGTCCGAGGTCATCTGGCCTCCTCAGATTGTACTGACCGCAAGCGCATTCAAAGACCTTGGCGCTGCAGCTGCTCTGGACTTGGTTCCTGAGCGCTTGGGCGGTGGCGTTGGCTTCCCTCTTGCGGTCAAGCCTGTTCACGGCGGCTCTGCTATGGGCCTTTCTAAGGTTGATAGCGCTGACCAGCTAGGACCAGCACTTCTCGGCGCACTTGGTTTTGACGATTCCGTCATTATCCAGCAGTGGGTTGATGGTGTTGAAGTAAGCGTTACTGTGCTCTCTGATGCAGACGGCGAGAAAACCCTGCCACCGGTAGAGATTTCAGTGGTCAAGGGTATTTATGACACGGATGCTCGCCTTGATCCAGAGCGTATTCAGCATTTCTGTCCAGTTCGTCCTGAGTCTTTGGCAGCACTTGGCGCAGATCCAGCCGCTGCTCGTGAGGCTCTTGAGCGCGCAGCTCTTGAGGTGTACACCGCTTATGGCTGCAGAGATCTTGCTCGTATTGATTTTATTTGGGATGGACATCACGTTATGGTCATGGGTCTGAAGACATTCCCAGGACTCACTGAGACCTCCCTTGTTCCAATGGCTATTGAGGCTGCAGGATACGCTGTTGAAGACGTTCTTGCGCAACTTGTTGAGGGTGCGCTTAAGCGCGGTAACTAGGGGGTTTTATGGAATACGTATTGGGCATTGATGTTGGTGGCACCACCATCAAGCTGGGACTCTTCTCTGCAGAGGGAGAGCTACTTTCTGAGCAGAAGGTCAAGACGCCAGCGCTTGATAACCAGGATGGTTATCAGACGGTAACCGATGCTATTAAGCTGATTGTTCATGGCCAAAAAGCAAGCCGTAACGATGTTATTGCGTGTGGTTTGGATATTCCAGGTCCTGTTGCAGATGACGGAACCGTTGGTCTTCTCGCCAATGTAGATATTGATCCTGAAGGATTGGTGCAGGCAATCAATATGTGCCTGCCAAACGCAACTATCGCGTTTGTCAACGATGCTAACGCCGCTGCTCTGGGCGAAGCGTGGGCTGGCGTTGCCGTGGGCGTGCCGTCGTTTGTGCTGATTGCGCTGGGTACCGGCGTTGGTGCAGGTGTTGTTGTAGACGGCAAGCTTGCTGCGGGTGCTTTTGGCGCGGGCGGTGAGATTGGTCACATCATTGTTGAGCCAGAAGAGACGTTGACCTGCGGTTGTGGTCGCCACGGTTGCCTGGAGCAGTATGCTTCTGCTAAGGGTGTTGTCCGCCTGTACCTGGAGGAATGCGTTTCTCGAGGTGTTGTTCCTGTGACTATTGAGCACGAGACTGATACGGTGTCCGTGTTTAGGGCTCATGCTCAAGGCGATGAGTGCGCAACCCTTGCTATCCATAAGATGTGCCACTACCTGGGTCTTGCTATGGCGCAGGTTTCGTGCGTAGTTGATCCTGCCATGTTCTTGATTGGAGGCGGTGTTGCGGGTTCGTTTGCAACGTTTGCTACCGAGCTTCGCGAGTGTTTTGAGCAGTACGCTCTACCGGTAAGCAAGGGCGCTCGTATTGAGGCTGCGAGCTTGGGCAATCAGGCTGCAATGTATGGTTGCGCATACGAGGCGCTGCGCCTGAGGCAAGAGCGTTTTGGCCAGGAGAGCGCTGAGTAGAAGCAAGTTTTTGGCGCATGATCTTCTCGTCTGGAAAAGGGTACGTACGTGAGGGCTCTTGGCGAGAAAAACATCAAAGTTTTTGTCATAAACGCTGTACTAAATGAAAGTACGTTCAATAACATAATTTTCTGATTACAATTTATGTAAAAACGTAGTTGTCAAAGCTGCTCAGTGCTAACATTGAGCAGCTTTTTTGGTTGTGTTTGGAATAGTTCCGAGCACTAGGATGAAAGGGGAGTGCTGTGGCTGACGAGTCAAAGTATGACATCGTTGCTGCTACTGGTTGCCCAACCGGTATTGCGCACACCTTTATGGCTAAGGAGGCCCTTGAGAAGGCCGCCGCAGCTAAAGGTCTTACCATTAAGGTTGAGACGCACGGCCAGGTCGGTGTAGAGAACGAGCTCACCGCAGCTGAAATCAAGAACGCCAAGGCAGTAGTTGTTGCTGCCGATAAGGACGTTCAGGCTGAGCGTTTTGCCGGAAAACCAATGGTAAATGTTGGTGTTACTGCAGCTATTAAGGATGCAGAGGGTCTTATCGACCGCGCTCTTGTTGCTCAGCCTGAGGGCGAGCTTGCAGAGGCAGACGACGCTCCAGTCTCAAGCACTATTGAGAAGGAGTCTGTAGGCCACATCATCTACAAGCACCTCATGAACGGCGTTAGCCACATGCTGGTCTTTGTTGTTGCTGGTGGTGTTCTGACGGCTGTTTCATTCCTCTGGGGTATTACTTCCTTCAGCTCCACTGCACCTGACTACAACAGCTTTGCTGCCATGCTCAAGATCATCGGCGGCATTGCAATGGGCCTTATGGTTCCAGTTCTCTCTGCTTACATTGCAGAGTCTATTGGCAAGCGTCCTGCTCTTGTTCCTGGCTTTGTTGCAGGTATGATTGCTATCCAGGGTCTTCCAATCAACCCTAACACTGGCATGATTGATGCTGGTGGCGCTGGCGTTGGTTTTGGCTTCTTGGGTGGTATTGTTGGCGGCTTCCTTGCCGGTTATGTCATCGTTGGTCTTGAGAAGCTCCTTGCAGGTCTTCCAAAGAACCTTGATGGCCTGAAGGCAATCTTCCTGTACCCACTGCTTTCCACCACCATTGTTGGCCTGGTTATGCTGGGTATTTCTGGTCCTATGGCAGCAATCAACACCGGCATGATGAACTTCCTGCGCGGCCTTTCTGCTTCTGGTCCAATTGTCCTTGGTCTTGCAATTGGTTGCATGTGCGCATTTGACATGGGCGGCCCAGTCAACAAGGCAGCTTACGTCACCGGTACTGCTCTTCTGACCGAGGCTCTTGCTGCTGGTGTTGGTACCCCAACTTATGAGTTTGGTACCAACTTTATGGCTGCAGTTTCTGCTGCTTGTATTGTTCCTCCACTGATTACCACCTTTGCTGTTGTCGTTGGTAAGAAGTACTTCACCAAGTCCGACTTCAACGCTGGTCTGGTCAACTTCATTCTTGGCTGCACCCACATTACCGAGGGCGCTATTCCATTCATGACCAAGAACATTTGGCCTGTCATGCCTATCATGATGATCGGTTCTTCCATCGGCTCCATCCTGACGCTGCTCTTTGGTGTCCACGACCCAGCACCTCACGGTGGTTTCCTGGTTCTTCCCGTTGTCGATGGCGGCCTCAAGTGGGTTCTCGCCATTCTCATCGGCGCTGTTGTTGGCGGTATTCTCTTTGTTGCTTTCAAGGCATACGAGTACCGCAAGAACGGCAACCAGATTGTCGAGGGCTAAGCGTTACGCTTAGCACACTCGGCGGCGTTTGAGTTTTGCCCAGAATTTACGTACAGTTTGGGTGCAGACTCAGATAATCGAAGTAAAATATGGACTCGGCGATTTCGTCGAGTCCATATTTGTTTCAGAGGGAGCTTTGATGATTTACACACTTACCACTAATCCTGCAATCGACATGAACGTCAATTCGGGAGTTCCTTCTTATACACACGTCAACCGCACAACTGATGCCGTATATACACCAAACGGCAAGGGTCTGAACGTTTCATTTACGCTTGCTCACTACGGCGTTGAGTCCACTATCCTGGGATTTTTTGGCGGCTTCTCGGGCAACTATATTGTTGAAGAGGCATCTAAGATTTGCTCGGTCAAGCCTGTGTGGATTGACGGCATCACCCGCGTAAATATTTTTGTGACCACGCCAGAAGGCGAGCTTAAGTTCCCTAACGCAGGCGCTCCCGTTATTCGTTCCAAGCAAGACGAGATGCTTGAGCTGCTGCGCACTGCGCCCGACCTAGACGTGCTGGTGGTCTCCGGCTCGCTTTCTCCTGAGATGGATCCAACCTTCTACGACGAGCTTTTTGATCTGTGTCATGAGCGCGGCGCTGAGCTGGTCCTGGACATCTCACATAAACACCTTGCAGAACTTGTCGAGAAAAAACCACTGCTCATCAAGCCAAACGACGAAGAAGTGGCAGAGATCTTTGGTGTCGACGTCCATAACGAGGCCGACGTTCTTCTCGCCCTCCACAAGATTCACGAACGCGGAGCAAAGAACATCCTGCTCACGCTTGGCGGCGAGGGTGCGTACTTCTTCAACGGCGAGCATGTCTGGCACGCAAATGCTGCGCAGGTAGAGGTGCTTTCGACGGCGTGTGCAGGTGATTCGACGCTGGCAAGCTTCATGTCGGTTTGGCTTGAGGATCCGTCGGCTGTCGAGAAGGCTCTGACGCGCGCGATGGCTACCGGCGGAAACGTTGCGATGAGCGCTGGCTTGGGCGACTTTGCGCTGGTCGAGAAGATTGCGGAGTCTATTCAGGTTGAGTTGGTGGAGTAGGAGCGGACGTGTTGCGCGTGGAGGTGTGCGATGGTGCGCGGACTTGCGTGGAGGTGCGCAGGCTTACGAGCTCACGGGTTTCTCGGCGTATGGCGTGCGTAAGTCTCCATATCTGCAAAATAAGTCTTTTCTCGCTTCTTGATTTCGTGTAACGTATAAGGGCTAATGTGATAATTAGGTTTTCAAACCTCTAAAGAAGGAGAGTGCAATGTCCGGACACTCTAAGTGGGCCACAACCAAGCACAAGAAAGCAGCTATCGACGCTAAGCGTTCCTCGCTGTTCTCTAAGCTTTCCCGCAACATTACTGTTGCTGCAAAGATGGGTGGCGACCCAAATCCGGACAACAACGCTAGCTTGTCTGCCGCTGTTGCCCGTGCTCGCATGGTCTCCATGCCTAACGCAAAGATTCAGGCCGCTATCGATAAGGCATTTGGCGCTGGTGCTGATGCTGCCATTTACGAGGAGATCGTTTACGAGGGATACGGTCCTGCAGGCGTCGCAGTTTACGTTGACTGCCTGACTGACAACAAGAACCGCACCGCAGCAGACGTTCGTTCCGCATTTACCCACTCCGGCGGCAATCTTGGTACCGCTGGTTCCGTTGCGTTCCAGTTTGAGCGCAAGGGCTCCATCGCAGTTGACAAGGTTATTGTCTCCGAGGAGAAGAAGGTTGCTGACCGCGAGAACGCTGTCGACGAGGACGAGTTCATGATGGCAGTTGCCGAGGCTGGCGGAAACGATTACGAGGACGCTGGCGATCAGTGGATTGTTTGGACTGCATACGACAAGATGCAGGATGTCCAGAAGGGCCTCGAGGCTCAGGGCATTGAGGTCAAGGGTTCCGAGCTTACTATGGTTCCAACCACCCCAACTGACGTCTCTGTTTCTGATGCAAAGAAGGTTCAGCGTCTTATCGATAAGCTCGACGAGCTCGACGACGTTCAGAACGTCTACAGCACCATGAACATCACCGACGAGATTGCTGCTGCTCTCGAGGAGGAGTAAGCTCTCTGGTCCGCGCCACGCGACGAGCGTGATGCACGCGACGATGCGCGACGAGCGCGACGATGCGCGACGAGCGCGAGGTGCGACGATGCGCGACGAGTGCGAAATCGCGACCGGCGACAAAACTGCACTTCAAAGCCCTGCCAGTTGGTGGGGCTTTTTGTTTTGGGTAGCGTTGATGCTGTCAGAACACACCTATGTCGGATAATCTACACGTTTTTAGAAGCCCGAACACACCTAAGTCGGATAATCTGTATATACAGAGCCAAAAACATAACTTACAGCCCTAAAAAACACAGCAAATGACGATATTCTGAGAAAAATAGGACTTTTGAGGGTCAATTTTGCAGAATAAGTGACTTTGCTGTGTTTTCAAAACGTCAAAAATAGGCCTCTAAAAAATTTATGCATACAAATGAATTCACCCTCATGAATATTCATGAAGGTGAATATTTTCGTATCATGGTAGTTAAAATTTTGATGTCTTCTTTGCTGGGCGAGAGAACCGATGGACTACAGCAGCGAAAACTTGCGATTAAAGCCGAATCTCATCGTCCGACGCATGTGGACATGCAGCTCTACAGGCTAACGCGGACAACCTTACGAACGCCGGCAGCTTCGAGGGCTGCTACCTGCGAAATCGATGCGGATTCGTCCGTCATAAGTACGTCGATATCAGCAGGTGATCCATATTGGAAGCTGGAGTTGACACCCAGCTTGCTTGCATCGGCCAAGACAATGTGCTGCTCAGAGTGCTTAAGCATCAGCGAGTTCACGCGCATCTCGTTTGAAACCAGCGTGGTAAGGCCGCGCTCAGCTGAAATTCCCGAGCATCCCAAGATGCATTTCGCGGCACGAATCTGGTTGATTGAAGCAAGTGCAAAATCGCCGGTCAGTGACTTCTTAGCTGGTCGAACTTCTCCACCCGTGACTAAAACGGTCATTGATGGGGGATAGTCGGCGGCCAGAACGCTACCGTTATTGGTAACAACTGTGATGTTCTTGGCGGTGATAAATTCCAGGACTTTTATAGCGGTTGAGCTGGTGTTAATGAAGACTGTGTCACCGTCTTTAATCAACTTGGAAGCTGCCTGGGCAAGCTTGAACTTTGCGGTTACCTGGTTAGAGCTGAGTCCTGTCGAGAGCGGGTCAAGCAGCGTGGCCATGCCATAGCTTCGGGAAATGAGGCCTTGAGCTTCGAGTTCGTCAAGATCGCGGCGGATGGTAAGCGAAGAAACTTCAAATCTATCGGCAAGATCGCTAACGGAAACCTGGCGATATTGTTCAAGAAGGCTCATGATTGAGCTTCTGCGTGATGCTACAAATGAACGACTTGTGGCCATAAATCCCCCAATAGAGCTCAACTGCTGATAAACCTGTAGAATTACATTTAACTAATTCAGTTCTGTGAAAAACAACGTACAAATTGATAACACCTTTTGAACGGTTGTCGAACAATTGTGTAGACGCTTTTCAGGAGAACTGAGTGTATCTTACCCTATTCAATGAACGTTTTGAATACTTAAACGGATATTATTTAGCGGTCAACGGTTTTTATGACGTAAATCTCTAAAGTGAGCATAGATAAGTATTGCTTAACTCTCAACTTTAGCTATACTAATATTATCGATTCGATTGTTAAAACATTCAAAACATTCAACAAATAGGGAAATTTGTTATACGACAAGACAAATGTCATATAAGTTATTTATCTAATTGTTGAAGCGTTCAGAAGATTCAAGTTTTTGTCGTTAAGCGATGTGTTCTTGTGTGTTCTTGCTATAGTCCAACACAAGGAAAAGATTCACAGTAGTCTACTGGAGAGGAGTGAATCGCATGCTACTTCGCGATATCTACGAGCAGAATCACTATGCTTTCGTGAAGACCCCCATGACATGGGAAGAGTCTATTAGAGAGTGCTGCAAACCACTGGAGGCTGATGGAACTGTCAATCCAGAGTATGCAGACGACATTATCGAGTGCGTAAACAAGTTTGGTCCTTACATTGTCATCGTTCCAAACGTTGCAATGCCACACTCAACTGCTCGTATTGGCTCTAATGGAAAGACTGCTATTGGCTTTATGCACTCTGATGTTCCTGTCAATTTTGAGGATGGCGACGATGAGAAGCAGGTTAAGACTTTCTTCACTCTGAGCGCTACTGATCAGGATGCTCACCTCAAGAATATGCAGATGCTCGTTCAGGTTCTTATGAACGAGGAGGTTCTTGAGCGTCTTAAGAACATTCAGTCTCCTGAGGAGCTTTTGGAGATTGACAAGCTTATCTCCGAGTAAATACGTTTTCTCGCGCGTTATTTGCGCGTTGTTCGCGCGTCGTTCACGACGCCCGTTTGCGCCTGTGCGCGCTTTTGTGCCCATCTGGGCACGTAATTGAGGATTTCCTTTTGTAGTGTGGGCTGCAGAAGGTACGTATGTAGGACCCTTTGAAAGGGGTATCAATGGATATTGTTCTTGGTATTTGGAAATGGTTTGCGAGCAACTTCTTGACTCAGCCAGCCTATTTCATCGGTTTGATTGTTGCTATCGGCTACATTCTTCTTAAGAAGAAGTGGTACGACGTACTCGCTGGCTTCCTTAAGGCAGTCATTGGTTATCAGATCCTCCTGGTTGGTTCCGGCGGCCTGGTAACTGCATTCCGTCCAGTTCTTGTTGGACTTCAGGCTCGCTTCAACCTTTCTGCAATGGTCATTGACCCATACTTTGGCCAGAACGCAGTACAGGCAGGCATGGAGGCAGCTGACGCTCCTGCATTTATCGCAGGTCGTTCCTTCTCCTCCGTTATGCTTCTTCTGCTCTTCGCTTTCATTCTGAACATTGTTCTGGTTGCTTTTAAGAAGCAGACTAAGCTTCGCGCAATCTTTACTACTGGTCACGTCCAGGTTCAGCAGGCAGCAACTGCATTTTGGCTTATCCTCTTCTGCTTCCCACAGCTTAACGACGTTACCATCCTTGCAGTTATGACTGTTCTTCTCGGCCTTTACTGGGCAGTTGGCTCCAACCTTTGTATTGGACCTACCCAGGACCTCACTGATGGCGCTGGTCTTACCGTTGCTCACCAGCAGATGTTTGGCGTCTATTGCGCATCCAAGGCTTCTGAGTGGCTCGCCAAGCACTCCAAGAAGGAGTCCAAGCGTATTGAGGATATCGAGCTTCCAGGCTTCCTTAAGATCTTCAACGAGAACCTCGTTGCAACTGCAATTCTCATGACAGCATTCTTTGGTGTCATCCTTGCTGTTCTTGGCCAGGACTTCCTGCTTGAGAACAAGTTCATGAAGCCAGGTCAGGATTTCTTCTTCTACATCATGACCACTTCCTTCCAGTTTGCTGTTTACCTCTCCATCCTGCAGCTTGGTGTTCGTACCTTCGTTACCGAGCTCACCAACTCCTTCCAGGGTATTTCTAACAAGCTCCTCAAGGGTTCCGTCCCAGGCGTTGACTGCGCAGTTACCTACGGCTTTGGTTCTCCAAACGCAGTTACCCTCGGCTTCCTCATGGGCGCAGCTGGCCAGTTCCTGGCAATCGCAGCTCTGCTGCTTCTGAAGTCCCCAGTTGTTGTTATCGCAGGCTTTGTTCCACTGTTCTTCGATAACGCTACTATCGGCGTTTACGCAAACAACAAGGGCGGTCTCCGCGCAGTTCTTATCATGCCTTTCATCTCTGGTCTTCTCCAGGTCTTCGGTTCAGCTCTTATCGCTGGCTGGGTTGGCATGGCTGCATACGGTGGATACCTTGGCATGTGGGACTGGGCAGTTGTCTGGCCAATCATGACCGGCATCATGAAGTTCCTGTCCTACGCAGGCCTCGCAATTGTTGTTATTGCTCTAATTGCAATCCCACAGCTCCAGTACCGTGCAAACAAAGACACGTACTTCATGGAGGTTGAGGATTACCAGAAGTGCAAGGAAATCCGCGCACAGAAGGCCGCCGCAGCTAGCGTTGAAAGCAAGTAGCCCTCTTTCTTCCTACCCTGAGCAGACCCCCATCTGCTCAGGGTTATTAGTAATACTCGGAACATTGTTTGATGCAGTATTTGCTTTAAATGCGAGCGTTGTAGCGCCCAAATGGGTACAAACACAATGTGTCCGTAATCAGTTTGTTTGATCGAAGGAGTCAACATGAACGCAAAGATTTTGGTCGCATGTGCAAACGGTGCAGGTACCTCTCTGATGATGAAGATGACCGCTGAGCGCGTCACTCAGAAGCTCAACATGGGCGTCGATAAGATTCACCACTGTGCACTTTCCGAGGGCGTAAGCTCTGCTCGTCAGTATGACATTGTTTTTGCACCACTTAACTTCCTGAATATGTACGAGGATGCTGCTAAGGCTGGCGTTACCGTCATTGGTTTGCGTAACGTTCTTTCTGACGCAGAGATGGAAGAGAAGCTCAAGGAAACCGGCGCTGCAGAGAAGTATTCCGCATAGTTTAGGTTTCTAAAGAATCGAGCACTTTAATGACTTTTGAAAAGAAAATTCTTGCCGAGATGCCTAAGTGCTATGCGCTTGGCATGTTTGAGGGAGAAGACGCATCAAGCTTTTTAGCTGCTGTCGAGAAGGACGGTCCAATCCGTCGCTTTACGCTTGATGGTGAGCCTCTGGAGACTGTTGCTCCAGGCCCTGGCGGCGTCATGACCATTACACAGGTCCCTGGCAGGAAAGATCAGTTCCTCGCAACCCGCAAGTTCTTCTCGCCAAACTTTGGTGGAGACGACGCGGCAATTGCATCCTATACCAAGCAGGCAGACGGTTCTTGGTCTGAGCAGATTCTCTGCGACCTCCCTTATGTTCACCGTTTTGGCATCTTGAAGGCTGCTGACGGTCAGCTTTGGGTTCTTGCTTGCTCTATCAAGGGTGGAGCTGAGACGGGCGTCAAGGATGATTGGCGCACCCCAGGTGCTGTTTGGGCCGCTCCTTTGAGCGATAACCTTGAGCAGTACACGGCAGACAACCAGCTTAAGCTGACTTGTGTTGCTAATTATCAGGTTCAGAACCACGGTTTCTGGACTGCACCTGATAAATCGTATGCTTTGATCTCAACCGCCGCAGGCGTGTTTAGATATGTGCCACCAACCACCCCTCAAGGTGCTTGGGATGTCACCTGCCTTCTGGTCCAGCCAACAAGCGATATTGTTGCTACAGACTTTGACGGCGATGGCAAGTTGGAGATCCTTACCTTCTCCAAGTTCCACGGTGACACGCTGGCAATTTGGCATGAGGGCCAGACTCGCGATCGCTATGAGCAGGTTTGGTGCGACCCACAGAAGCGCAGCTTCCTTCACGCGCTTTGGGCAGCTGAGCTGAACGGCGAGAAGTGCGCAGTCATTGGCAACCGTAAAGATGGTCGCGATCTGTTGCTTGTTAGATACGTTGACGGTGAGTACACCGTAGACGTTATCGACCACGACCTCGGACCAGCAAACTGCATGGTGTATAGGCATGACGGCAGCGATTACATTGTTGCTGCATATCGTGAGACAGACCAGCTGGCTCTCTACAAAGTAGTGGAGTAGGGCTGCGTTTTGTAGCGAGCGCTCAGGATGAGCTTCTGAGCATGCAGGCAAAGTCCTGAGCGCCGCTCAAATTACCTGCGTATACATCAAAGTACTAGTCCTATGTTTTAGAAAGGAGCGCGTAATGGCAGGTTTGAAAGACGTCACACGCGACAGTTGGATTATGAGCACCTTCCCTGAGTGGGGAACTTGGCTCAACGAAGAGATTGACAATGCCGTAGTAGAGCCAGGCCAGGTTGAGATGTGGTGGCTCGGCTGCGTTGGTATTTGGTTTAAGACTCCTGGTGGAGCAAACGTTGCTGTCGACTTCTGGGCAGGCAATGGTAAGCGCACCCACGGTGACGGCCTCATGAAGCCTGGTCACCAGATGGCAAACATGGCTGGCGTTCGTAAGATGCAGCCAAACCTGCGCAACGTCCCCTTTGTTATTGATCCATTTGCTATCAAGAACCTTGACGCAGTTGTAGTAACTCACATTCACCAGGACCACATGTCCAAGGAGCTTGCAGCTCACGTTGTTAACAACAACATGACTACTACTGACGAGAATGGCAATGAGATCCCAGTTCCCTTTATTGGTCCTAAGGATGCAGTTGACATTTGGGTTGGCTGGGGCGTTCCACGTGAGCAGTGCATTGTTGTTAAGCCTGGCGACCGTGTTAAGGTTAAGGACATGGAGATCGTTGCATACGATTCCTTTGACCGCACCATTATCGTTACCACTACTGATACTTCTGAGAACCGCCCAGACCTCTGGGGTAAGTGCCCAATGGACATGGACGAGAAGGCAGTTAACTACCTCTTTGTCACCCCTGGTGGAAACATCTATCACTCCGGCGACTCTCACTACTCCATTTACTTTGCTAAGCACGGTAAAGACATCGCTCAGGAGTTTGGCGGCGTAGACGTCTGCTTTGGTGCTTTTGGCTGCAACCCAATTGGTATCCAGGACAAGATGGAAGCAACCGATATGCTTCGCATGGCTGAGGCTCTTCAGTCCAAGGTTGTTATCCCAATTCACCACGATGTTTGGACTAACTTCCAGGCAGACGTCCAGGAGATTAAGGTTCTTTGGGACATGCGTAAGGATCGCCTTGACTACAAGTTCCACCCATTCTTCTGGGAGGTCGGCGGCCACTACACGTATCCACAGGATAAGGATCGCTTTGCTTACCATCACGACCGTGGCTTCCATGATTGCTTCGATCACGAGCCAAACGTTCCATTCCGTAGCGTTCTCTAAGGAGCAGTCTCTATGATGCTTAAAGAGCTTCGCGATGAAGTGTATGAAGCAAACATGGACCTGCCAAAGCATGGCCTGGTAGTATTTACCTGGGGAAATGCTTCTGGGCTTGACCGTGAGCGTGGCCTGTTTGTTATCAAGCCATCGGGCGTTTCCTATGAGGAGCTCAGCCCAGAGAATCTGGTCATCTGCGACCTAGACGGTAACGTTGTTGAAGGTGAGATGAACCCATCTTCCGATACTCCAACTCATGCATGCTTGTATCGTGCATGGGGCGATAAGATCGGCGGAATTGTTCACACTCACTCAACCCACGCTGTTTCTTGGGCACAGGCAGGACGCTCTATTCCTTGCTATGGCACCACACATGCAGATTATTTCTACGGAGATATTCCTTGCGTGCGCAGCCTTACTAAGGACGAGGTAGAAAGTGCCTATGAGCTTGAGACCGGAAACGTTATTGTTGAGGGCTTTGCTAACTTGGACCCCATTGCGGTTCCTGGAACGCTCCTTCACAACCACGGTCCTTTCTCTTGGGGTAAAGACGCAATGGCTGCTGTGTATCACGCAGTAGTTATTGAGGAGGTTGCTAAGATGGCAACACTCACCGAGCTCAATAACCCTAAGGTTCAGGAGGCACCACAGTACCTTCAGGACAAGCACTACATGCGCAAGCATGGTCCAAATGCCTACTACGGACAGGGTAATCACTAAAGCCTGTTCAGTGAGTAGAATCTGTTTCAGTCAGGCGGTCTTTTTAAGGCCGCCTGTTTTTAAAAGGAGAAGATATGTCCAAATATCAGCTAGGACTTTACGAGAAGGCCACTCCAACTGATCTTTCTTGGGAAGAGCGCCTCATCGTAGCAGGAGAGTCTGGCTTTGATTATGTTGAGATCTCCGTTGATGAGTCTGACGCTCGTCTTTCTCGCCTTGAGTGGACTGGTGAGGAGCGTGTAGCAGTTCGTCAGGCAATGGTAAACTCTGGCGTTCGCCTGGGCTCTATGTGCCTTTCTGGTCACCGTAAGTATCCTTTTGGTTCTCGCGATCAGGCTACTCGTGAGCGTGGCCTTGAGATTATGCAGAAGGCGCTTGATCTTGCAGGTGACCTGGGACTTCATACCATCCAACTTGCTGGCTATGACGTGTACTACGAGGACGGCGCAGAGGATACGCGTAAGTACTTTGAGGAGAACCTAGCAAAGGCTGTAGAAATGGCTGCTCAGGCGGGCATTGTTATGGGTTTTGAGACCATGGAGACTCCTTTTATGGATACAGTCGAGAAGGCCATGCACTACGTAAACCTTATCAACAGCCCTTACCTTGGTGTGTATCCCGACGCTGGTAACCTCACCAATGCATCGTTTATGTACGGCAACACGGTTGCTGACGATATTGCTCTTGGTGCAGGCCACATCTTTGCAGCTCACCTCAAGGAAACTGTTGCCGGTGCGTATCGCGAGATTCCATTCTCTACCGGCACCACTGACTACGAGGGAGCTCTCTCGCAGCTTGTTCCTCAGGGCGTCAGGCGCTTTGTTGCAGAGATGTGGTACACCGGCAACGAGAACTGGAAAGAAGATCTTGTCTTTGCTTCCACCTACGTTCGCAGCAAAATTGATAAGGCGTTTGAGGGGTAAACGGCCTTTTTGCACTTGTTTTGGGTTTCTCGCCACAGACGGTACATAAGAATCTGTACAATGTGGATGAGCTCTTTCTTAGTACGACGTACGTTTCCAAACTCGTTTAGGTTTGTACAGGAAAGGATTACACATGAAGTTCTTTATTGACACGGCAGATATCGATGAGATTTCTGAGGCTTTGAGCTGGGGCTGTTTAGCAGGTGTTACTACCAACCCATCGCTGTATGCAAAGATTGGTGGAAAGCTAGCAGACTTTGAGTCTCATATGGTTAAGATTGCTCAGCTTTGCGAGGGACTCCCTGTATCTGCTGAGTCAACAGCAACAACAACTGAGGGCATGATTGAAGAGGGCCGTCACCTGGCTTCTCTTGCTCCAAACATTGTTGTTAAGCTTCCTATTTGTGCAGAGAGTCTTGCTGCTACCCATCAGCTTGCTTCTGAGGGAATTCGCGTCAACATGACGCTGATTTTCTCGGCACCTCAGGCTCTTCTTGCGGCAAATGCTGGCGCCCGTTATATTTCTCCATTTGTTGGTCGTTTTGATGACATCGGTGAGGACGGCATTGAGCAGCTGGGAACCGTTGTTTCGTGCATTGAGAACTATGCATGGGATAAAAATGTTGATCACACCGTAGAGATTATTACGGCTTCTGTCCGTACGCCTAACCACGTGACTCAGGCAGCTCTGCTTGGTGCTGACATTGCAACCGTTCCATTTGGAGCTTTGAAGAAATGTCTGAAGCACCCTCTGACCGACGCCGGTCTTAAGTCTTTTGAGGCAGACTGGGAAAAGGTTAAGGCTCAGCAATAAATAGTGATTGTGGTACGCCCAGCTTAGGTTGGGCGTACTTGTTTTGAGAGGATGAGAATGGGAACATCTGCATTACCCGAGCGCAACCTCACCGATGATGAGCTCAAGCTTGCAGCTAATACGCTGAGGCGCGATGTCATTGACATGCTCGAGAAAAGCAAGTCAGGTCATCCCGGTGGCTCTCTTAGTGCGGCAGATATTGTGGCTACACTGTTCTTCTCGGGAGTTATGAAGTACAACCACAACAACCCAGAGGACCACACCGAGGATAGGTTCTTCCTGTCCAAGGGTCACGTGGCTCCTGTGCTGTATGCTGCGTACCACCTGCTTGATTGGCTCCATGACGAGGATATGGTTACCCTCCGTCAGCTTGGTAGCCGACTGCAGGGTCATCCAGACTGCCACGCATGCCCTGGTATTGAGGTTTGCTCTGGCTCTCTTGGTCAGGGTCTCTCGGTAGCAGCAGGATGTGCTTTGGGACTTTCTATGGACGCTCTGGCAAGCGGCGAGCGCGCCAAGAAGGTATTTGTCCTTCTGGGCGACGGCGAGCTGCAGGAGGGCTCTAACTGGGAGGCATGCATGTTTGCTGCTCACCAGAAGCTGGATAACCTCATTGCCATTGTGGACCTCAACAATCTGCAGATTGACGGCCACGTAACCGATGTGTGCTCTCTTGGCGATATTGACGAGAAGTTCCGTTCTTTTGGCTGGAACGTACTGCGCGTTAACGGTCATGAGGTTACTGAGGTGCGCCAGGCCCTTCTCGCTGCACGAGATGGTCGCGAGGCAGGAAACACGGCGCCTACCGTGGTTATTTGCCAGACCGTCAAGGGCAAGGGCGTCTCGTTTATGGAGGACAAAGCCTCCTGGCACGGAAACGCTCCTTCTGCCGAGCAGGCTGACCTTGCGCGAGAAGAACTTGATGCAGCTAGAGAGCTTCTTTTGATTGATCTTCAAGGTGATGGTAAGGAGGTTGCCAATGTCTAGAGCAACTCGTGAGGCATATGGTCAGACTCTTGTTGAGCTGGTAAACGAGGGCCACGACATCGTTGCTGTTGACGCAGACCTTGCCGGCTCCACCAAGCTTGCCGACCTCCAGAAGGCCTTCCCGCAGCGTATGGTTGACGTGGGCATTGCTGAGCAGAACATGGTTGGCGTTGCATCAGGACTTTCGCTTACTGGACGCACCGTGTTTACCGGCTCGTTTGCTGTGTTTGCAACCGGCCGCGCTTACGACCAGATTAGAAACACCGTCTGCGATTCCGGCCTTAACGTGAAGATTTGCCCAACGCACGCAGGCATTACGGTAGGAGAGGACGGCGCTACCCACCAGTCCCTTGAGGACATTGGTATGATGCGCGCCCTGCCTCAGATGCGCGTGCTTGTTCCTGCAGATTACAACGCTACCAAGGCAGCGCTCAGACTTGCTGCCGAGGCCGATGGTCCCTTCTACGTGCGCATGGGTCGTCACAAGGTTGCCGATATCTACGACGAGTCCTTCAAGGGTGGACTGCCTTTTGCAAACGTTCTGCGCGAGGGCGCTGACGTTACCATTGCTGCCTGCGGTGTTGAGGTTGCCCAGGCACTCGCAGCTGCAGACTTGCTTGCAGAGGAGAAGATTTCTGCCGAGGTCATTGATGTGTTCTCCATTAAGCCTTTGGACGAGGAAGTTATTTTGGCATCTGCCGAGAAGACCCGTCATGTGGTAACCGTTGAGGAGCACAACGTGGCAACAGGCCTTGGAGCTGCAGTTGCTGAGCTTCTGGCCGAGCAGCTACCCACGCCAATGCGCTTTGCTGGTATGCGTACCTTTGGCACATCCGCTCCTGGCGACGTGCTGCTTTCGCACTTTGGCTTGGACGCCGAAGGTATTGCCGCTCGCGTCAGGGAGTTTCTGCTCTCGTAGCCTTTGTCATATTTTGATGGTGCAAGCGATTAAAGATGGGATGAAACTTGAAAGGGAACTCTTTAGGAGAGACTATTTATTCTCTTCGTCATAGTAAGGGATTGACGCAGGAGCAGCTTGCAGAGGGTATTTGCTCCCCGGTTTCTCTTTCAAGAATTGAAAATGGCCGCCAGATGCCCTCCAAAGTAATTCTCGACGCATTGTTGAGCAGACTTGGGGCGAGTACCTATCAGCTTTGCGATGTTTTTTATCAAAGTGATTGTCAGCGTAGCTTTAATGAGATTACAAGACGAGCAAGTCTGCTTATAGAAGCAGGTAAAATCCAACAAGGCCTATCCTTGCTGGAGAGCTTGGGTGAAAATGATGCATCTCATGCATTGGAGCGACAGTCAGTTTTGCTTATACAGGCAGCCGCACAACTTAAGCAGAACAAGGATCCTGAAGATTCATACGTCAAGTTACGTGAGGCTTTGGAGCTTACAAAGCCTCATATTGACCTATCTGATTTTCGACATGAACTTTTATCTCCTATTGAAGCTGAAATAATCGGTTTGATGGTTGTGGCACTTCAGCAAAAGGAAGCTCGTATTGAGGCTATTCGAGTGGGAGAAGAACTTGCAAGAAACCTTTCCGATCAGCAATCAAGCAGCAATGACTTTACGATTGTCCGCATCAACCTTGAAGTTAATATATCTTCCTGCTTGGATCTTGAGAGAAGGTTTGAAGAAGCTGCTCAGCATGCGTATCTGGCAAGAGATTTGAGTATTGAAAGTCATGAACAGATACTTTTACCGGTGATTTTTTATTTGATTGGTCGGTCTGAATTCCGGAGTGGAAATACTGACAAGGCGCTTTCAATAATGCAGACGATTATTCCGTATATGGAACTTATTGGCCAACATGATAATGCGGAAATGGTGCGCGCTTTTGTTGAAGAGAATCTAAGCACTCAAAATTAAACCTAGGGCTTAAAACCAAGTCTAAGCGCTCAGAGACAGTGAGCAAGGCAGCCTACATTTTTCATTACCAAAAGTTAAAATTTTTACGTGCCATGCTTATTATTTTGATACTTTGTATGGATACTTAACATTTGAGGTAATACAAGAATTGTCACGAGATGTTATGGATAGCCTCCTCTTCTTTCGAGATGATGTATTCATCAAAGAGAGAGGGAGACGATACATATGACCATCATTGTTATTGTAGTTAAGCACTAAAAGTGCGGGATAGATACCTCTTTTAGATTTATTAAAAGAGGTATCTATCATTTTGTGATGGTCATTTAGATGATTTTCTACGATTGGAATGGAATGAAAAATATAAAGCATCTTTTAAAGAATGCCGGCAAACGAAACGTGATTATTTTTGTACTAGTACAAATTGTAAGTTCTTGTGTCGTTGCCGGCGTGGCTCTTTTACTGAGCTCACTTCTCAATACGGTTTCTGAAGTCATTATTTCAGGAGATATTGCTCGGTTACTTACATTTATAGGCTTGTGCTGTATATATGCTATAGCAACCGGTATCCTTCTTATACTACAGGGATATGTGCGCGCCCGCCTGGTTCGCGACACCGTAATTAAGATGAGAAATTCTGCCGTGAAGGCTTATTTGCGGAGAAAAGATGCTGTAAATATGAATGAAAACAGTGCTGAGTTTTTTTCTCTTTTAAGTCAGAATATGGATACTATTGAAAAAGATTGGCTTGGCGGACTGCTTGATGCATTTGCTTCGTGCTGCGAAATTACTATTGCAAGCCTCTTACTTTTGTATATAAATCCAATAGTGGCAGTTATTTCGATACTTGTTATGGCAATTCCAACAATCATTCCCGGAGTATTTACAAAACAACTTACTCATTGCCAAGAAGAGATCGTAAAAAATACGGTGTCGTATAACGGACAGATTCGTGATATATCGCTTGGATTTGATGTCATTAGGTCATTTCATAAAGAAAACAACTTTACAAATCGTCACTTACTGGTTGCGCAGCAGTTGGAAGGTAAGAAGGCACATTTATCTGAAGTTACATCTCTTATATCTGGGTTTGTTACAGCAATCTCAGTTTCATCTCAATTCATTATTATGGGTATAACGGGTATTTTCGCAGTGCAAGGATTTGTTTCTCTTGGTAGCGTTGTGGCTGTGACCCAGCTGTCCGGTCAGGTAATTGCGCCCGCTTCAACATTTGCTTCATTGCTTGGCAAAGTTAAAGCGGCCTATCCGGTTTTGAAGGCGGTTATATGCGACGATGAAGAAACTCCGTTTGACAATAAGGAACGGCACTATGATGTAGAGCATGAAATTGAGTTAAAAAATGTTACCTATAAGTATCCTGATTCAATTTCCGGAGTATCTAAGATATCCGCGCGCTTTGAGACTGGAAAGAAGTATGCGATTATTGGAAAAAGCGGAAGTGGAAAAAGTACACTTTTAAAACTGATTTCAGGCCAGATAGAACCTCAGGATGGAGACATTCTGATTGACGGTTCAAAAGATATTTTATGTGATCCGGCAATGATTCACCAAAATGTGTATTTGTTTGACGATACGCTAAAAAATAACATTACGCTGGGAAGTTCGTATTCGAGTGAGCAAATCGGTGAAGTTATTAAAAAGTCTGGTCTCTCAGAGGTAGTTGCGGCTCTTCCAAAAGGACTTGACACTCCAGTGGAAGAGAACGGAAAGCGCTTCTCCGGAGGTGAAAGACAGAGGATTGCTATTGCGCGAGCCTTACTGTATGGAAAGAAGTTACTGCTTGTTGATGAAGCTACGTCTGCATTGGACACATGCATGGCTACTGAGGTCGAGAATAACCTGCTTAGTCTAAGCGGAGTTACGATGATTGAGGTAACTCATCATCTCAATGTTGCACAACAATCAAAGTACGATGCCGTATTTGAAATGACTCCAAGCGGGCTTGTAGAGATAAAACAATAGTAGGAGCTCAATACGTTGAGGAGTACAACGTGGCAACAGGCCTTGGAGCTGCAGTTGCCGAGCTTCTGGCCGAGCAGCTGCCCACGCCCATGCGCTTTGCTGGCATGCGTACCTTTGGCACCTCCGCTTCTGGCGACGTGCTGCTTTCGCACTTTGGCCTGGACGCTGAAGGTATTGCCGCTCGCGTCAGGGAGTTTCTGCTCTCGTAGCCACGAGTAGCCGCAGCGCACAGCAACGCCGCAGGTCAGCGCCGCGTGCGGGCGCAATGACGGCAACGCCGCAGGTCAGCGCCGCGTGTGAGCGCAGGTTGAGAGCGATTTTGACCCGGTATCTATTTCGTGTGGATGCCGGGTTTCTTGTGCGAAAGTGCTGCTAGTGGATGGGTTTCTCGCCAGACGGGCGGTGCGAGCCCGGAGTGAGCCTGCTGTGCGCCTGATTTTCTCGCCAAGTCTGAGCGATTTGCCGGAAAAGCACACCATGTCTGAGCTATTTGCCGGTTTTTCTCGCCATGTCTGAGTAAATTTACTCAGACATGATGCAGCTTTTAGGCTCAAAAATTCAGGGACACGTAGCCTATCTTCACGCGCCTGATT
>JABZGY010000018.1:0-23898 GCA_015259155.1 Atopobium sp.
ACCTTAAGCAGCATCCAGAACACTTTGAGGTCAGAAGGCAATTTGAGCTCAGAGCGATCAAGAACAGGAACCTGACCAGCGCTTACTTGAGCTGGAATAAAGACATCTCCTGAAAGTCGCAGGTTCTGCTCAGGCACGTCGGGGCGCTGAGGAGCCTGTGGAACGTTGTTTGCCATGACTAGTTCTCCTTAGGGAAGGAAGGAGGAACTGGAGCGCCTGGAGGCACTGGTGCACCAGGTACAGTTGGTGCTGCAGGTGCAGCGGGAGCTGCTGGAGCTGCGGGAGCTGCAGGTGCAGCTGGTGCGGCGGGTGCTGCAGGTGCGGCGGGTGCTGCAGGTGCAGCGGGAGCTGCTGGAGCTGCGGGAGCTGCAGGTGCAGCTGGTGCGGCGGGTGCTGCTGGAGCTGCAGGTGCGACAGGAATGACTGGCTGAACAGCGGCGCCGTCCTTTGTGGTGGCCATATCCTGAGCAATCTCGGCAGAAACGCCAGGCGCGCCAGCCTCAAGACCAAGGAAGACTTCCTCAAGAGAAGCATTGCCTCGAATCTCGTCCGTTTTACCTGCGGCAAGAAGCTTGCCCTGACGAATAATTGCAATTTTATTGCAGAGTTTCTCGACAACCTCAAGAACATGTGACGAGAAGAACACGGCAGATCCGCGGTCGGCAAGCTCGTGTAGCATCTTCTTCAACTCGAAGCTTGCTGCCGGGTCCAGGCCAACAAATGGCTCGTCCAAAATGATGAGCTTTGGCTCGTGGAGCAGGGCGGAAATCAGAACCAGCTTCTGCTTCATACCGTGAGAGTAGCTGCCAATAGCATTTGCCAGGGAATCAGTGATGCCCAAGCGGTTGGCCAACGTAGTAATGCGCTCGACGCGGTTCTCCGCAGGAACGCCAAAGATGTCACTGACGTAATTGAGGTACTTAATGCCACTCATGAACTCGTAAATGTCTGGGTTATCTGGGACGTAAGCGATGACCTGCTTAGTGCCAACAGGGTCGACCAGCACGTTCTTGGAGTCCACGAAGATGACGCCGCCCTCAAATGGCTGGGCACCAACGATGGACTTGATAAGCGTAGTTTTACCTGCGCCGTTGTGGCCGATAAAACCGTAGATGTCGCCAGGCATAACGTCGAGCGAAAGGTCAGAAACAGCTACCTTGGAGCCATACTTCTTGGTGAAGTGCTGGACGCTCAGCACGGGAACAACCTCGCCCGGTGTTGCTGGAGTTGGTGCTGGAGCTGGAGCCGGGGTCGCGGCAGCTGGAGCTGCGGGTGCTGGAGCTGCGGGGGCTGCAGGCGCTGCGGGTGCGACGGGAGCCGCGGGCGCTGCGGGGGCAGCAGGTGCAGTTGGTGCAGCTGGCGCCGCTGGAGGTACGGGAGCGTTAGGAACAGGTGGCTGTGGAATATTGTCGGCCATGTTAGTTTCCTTCTTCCATCTTGTCTGTCTTATTCACACGAGTGTTATTTGCTTTTGGAGTGCGCTTTGCCCTTCTCAGAGCGTCGCGCAAAATCCATTCTACCTGAGCGTTAGTTGAACGCATGTCGTCTTGCGCCCAGCGTTCAACCGCCTCCCAGACCTCTGGAGCTACACGAAGTGGATATTGTTTGCGAGGTGCCATGGGTTTCTCGCCAAGCTTTACTGCTGCAAGGAACCGGTGTTAAGCACAGGCTGAGCCTCGGACTCGCCGCAGAGAACAACCATGAGGTTGGAAGCCATAACGGCCTTGCGATCCTCGTCGAACTCAACAACGCCGTTCTCGGAGAGCTGGGTGAGAGCCATGTCAACCATGGAAACGGCGCCCTCGACGATCTTCTTACGTGCGGCGATGATTGCCTCTGCCTGCTGGCGGCGAAGCATTGCCTGCGCGATTTCTGGGGCGTAGGACAGGTGCGTGAGGCGAGCGTCGTCAACGGTGATACCGGCGACGGAAAGGTTGCGGCTCAGCTCGGACTGAAGCGCCTCGGAGACCTCCTCAATGTTGGAGCGCAGAGTAATTGCGGTGTTGGACTCGGACTCGTCCTCCATGTGATCGTAGCTGTAGATGCTCGCGACGTGCCTGAGCGCGGTCTCTGCCTGCATAGCAACGTAGCTGTCGTAGTCATCGACGTCAAAGAGAGCCTTTGCGGTATCGCTAACGCGCCAAACAACAACCTCGGCAATCTCGATTGGGTTGCCCATGCGGTCGTTGACCTTGAGGACGTCGCCGTTCAGCGTGCGAGCACGGGTGGAAATGATGGAGGTGTGCACGTTTACACTGGGAGTAACGCCCGCAGCGAGAGAAGAGAGGTCACCCACGTTTGTAGAAAGAGTCTTGGCGTAGTAAGGATTTGCCCAGCGCAGACCCTCGTCCTTAACGGTACCGATGTACTTACCAAATAGCACGCACACCTTTGCCTGACCAGGCTGGAGGCTGAACAGGCCACTTGAAACAAACAGGCCGGCAAAGAAAAATACCAGCGCGCCAATGATGCTTGGGAATGACGGATCCAGGCGAGGATTTCTGTCTGCAGCGATAGCGCTGAGTACAAAATTAGCCAAAAACAGGGCTGCAACTGCAAAAAGAGCAATGGTAATCAGCAGGAACAGCCAACCACTCTTGGACTTAATGATTTTCTCGGTGCTCATAAGATCTCCTTTGTGACAATGAGCCTTCTGTTGGCATCATTGTGATATCACATTGATTGCAAGTCAATAGAAATTTTTATTTAAATGTTGTTCAAAAATCGCAGGTGAGGCGTGGGTTTTTGGCGAGCGGCATGGCGAGAAGAACGCTGCACGTGGCGCGTGGCGAGAGGATCGCTGCACGTGGCGAGAAGATCGTCTCTTCGGAAAAAGCAACCGACCTGTAAGGCTTGGGCTAAGCGCGCCTGATTTCTACAAAGAATCTGTAACTTTTGCCTAAAAGCATCAAAGAATCTGTGGATTTGCCTGGTTTTGTTAAAGAATCGGTGGCTCAAATACAGATTCTTTGCACTTTTCAGGCGGGCCTTTCGTGACGTGACTTTTGGATCCAGTGTGGCGTCATGGGCGCTTTCATCGAGCCTGATTTTCTCGCCATGTCTGAACGATTTGCCGGAAAAGTGCACCTTGTCTGAGCGATTTGCCGGTATTTCTCATCATGTCTGAGTAAATTTACTCAGACATGATGAGCTTTTCAGGCTCGCAATCAGAAGGCAGTCAGAAGATGGTAGAAAGGCGCTCGATCGTATAAAAACACACCTCGGGAGAAACCCCAAGGTGTGTTCGATGTGCAATATTACCTGGTCGCAGCCGGCGCGGCGCCCGTCGCAGCCGGTGCGGAACCCGCAGCTGGTACGGGCCGCAGCTCGCGGTCGCAGCCCATGTGGCTCGCGCCCGTCGCGCCCGTCGCAGCTGGTACGGAACCCGCGGTGCGTGGCGCGCTAGTCGATACGAGCGTCTACCTCAAGCCAACCGAGCTGGTCGATGTTGCCCTTGACGTGCTCGCAGGACTTGCGCCATGCCTCAATCTCGGAGTCGGAGAGCTCGGGCACAAAGACCTTCTCGACACCATTGGCGCCGATAACTGCAGGAAGTGAAGAGTAGAAACCGGAAACGCCATACACGTCGGTGAGCAGCGTGGAGACTGGCGTGATCAGCTTAGTGTCGTGGACAACGGCCTTGATGACCTCGACGGCGCCGTTTGCAATGGAGTACTCGGTGCACTGCTTGCCGCTGTAGGTGACGTAACCGCCCATGCGTCCGGCCTGCTCAAGCTCTGGAAGGTCAAAGGTCTTGCCCGTCTGAGCTGCGACTTCGTCGAGAGTGAGGCAGCCAATGGAAACGTGCGACCAGCAAGCGAACATGCCGTTGCCGTGCTCGCCAAGCATCCAAGCGTTGATGCAAGATGCTGGATAGCCGGTTGCGCCGGAAAGCGCGTGGCGGAGTCGAGCGGAGTCCAGCGTGGTGCCGGAGCCGATAACCTTGTAAGGATCAGCGCCGGTCAGATACTGGAGCTCGGTGGTAACAACGTCGCATGGGTTTGCGATGTTGACCCAAACGCCATCGAAGCCAGCGTCTGCAATGCGCTTTGCAAACTTCTTGGCCTCGTCAGTGGTAACAAAGAGTTCGCCATCGCGGTTACCTGCAGCAGCAGCTACGTGACCTGCGGCGTTAACGATAATGTCGCAGCCAGCAAGCTCCTCATAACGGTCATCAAGTTCAAAGACGCGAGCAGGGTGTGGATAAAATGGCATTGCATCCAGCAGGTCGTTTGCCTGAGCCTTGCAGAGGACCTCATTTGTGTCGCTAATGTAGAGCTCAGTAGCAAGTCCCTGGTAAAGCAGGGCGTTTGCGACGTGTGCGCCTACGTGATTAGCGCCGATAATACCAATTTTGCTGATGAGAGCCATAGTCCACCTCTTTTGTCTCGCCAAAATACTGTGCCTGTTAGCTTAACGGTTTTTTAGGTAAACGGGAAAAGATACAAAAAATGAAACATATTAGACACAACAATCCCCTCAACGTGCCATTTAAGCCCGCAAACGGTATAGTAGTAACCCAAGATTTGGAGAGGAACTATGGGATACAAGACACCAACATGCTCTATTGCGCGTAGCTGCGGAGGCTGTGAATGGCTTTCGGTCCCCTATCCTATCCAACTTAAGCGCAAGCAAGCACAGGTAGAAGAACTTCTCGCCCCGCTGGCAAGCATCAATAACGTAACTATCGAGCCCATCCGCGGAATGGACGAGCCTCTGGCGTATCGCCACAAGGCAGCGACGCCATTTGCGCCTGGCAAGGGCCGCACGGTTCGCTCTGGTTTTTACGCAAGCGGAACGCACAAAATTATTGCCTCAAAGGAATGCCTGGTAGAAGATGGTCGAGCTCGTGCCATCCTCAACGACGTGGCCTATCTTGCTGGCCAGTTCAACATCCACGCCTACCAGGAGGATCGCGGCAAAGGAGCACTTCGGCATGGCGTGGTTCGCTGCGGATATGCCACTGACGACGTCATGTTGGTACTAGTGGTCAACGGTCAGCACCTGCCTCATGAGCAGGAGTTTATTGCTGCACTTCGTAAGGCGCACCCCGAGCTGACCAGCATCTTCTTGAACGTCAACCAGAAGCGCACCAACGCAATCTTAGGGCGAGAAACCCGTCTGCTTTGGGGCTCAACGTCTATGAGCGACAAGCTTCTGGACTGCACGTTTGAGATTGGTCCAACCAGTTTCTACCAGACAAATCCTCAGCAAACCGAGGTGCTCTATCAGCTGGCTATCGACGGAGCGCTTGCTGGCGCCGAGCTTGTTGGCTCCGAGCAGACCGCCGCCGCTCAGGCCAGCAACCTGCGAGTCCTCGACGCGTACTGCGGCACAGGAACCATTGGACTTTGTTTAGCACACGCCGCCGAAGCTCAAGGCATCAACCTCTCACTCACTGGCGTTGACCAGGTTGAAAACAACATTCAAATGGCTCGCAGAAACGCTCGAAACAACAAACTTGAAGCCGAATTTATCTGCGACGATGCTACTCGCTACATGCAAGCTCTGGCAAAAGACGGTCAGAACTTTGACGTCATTATTCTTGACCCACCTCGTGCAGGTTCAACGCCTACCTTCCTCAAGGCAACAGCTCAGCTAGCCCAGAAGAAAATCGTGTACGTGAGCTGCAACGTTGTGACGCAGGCCAGAGACCTCAAAGTTCTTCTCGACAGCGGATTTGCCATCGAGCGCGTGACACCTGTGGACATGTTCCCCCACACCAAGCATGTGGAGAGCGTTGTAGTGCTTTCTCGGGTCTAGATTAAAGGCACAAATTGAATTGAGCGGCTATGAAAACGGTAGAATTTGGAAAACAACATAACGACGTAATCATGCTGCTTCACGGCGGCGGTTTGTCTTGGTGGAACTATAAAGCCGAGGCTGAACTGCTGAAGGATCAATATCAATGTCCTTCTGACCATGATTGAGCGAATGACCCGAAAGTACAGGATGATTCGCGTTCCTAGACGTGACCCGAACGGTGTCATGGCTGCGTTGTCGGCAGTCCGCTCTCAGTATAAGGAACACTGGAATGATGTCTTGAAGACGATCGCCACAGATAACGATTCCGAGTTTGCGACATTGTCTGACCTGGAGGGTCTGAGCAAAACACTAATCTACTTCGCCCATCCCTACACCTCATGCGAGAAGGGTCGATGGAGCGCCACAACGGACTGATCCGCAGATTCATCCCTAAGGGAAAGCGAATCGGCAACTACTCCGACGAACAGCTTGCTCAGATTAAGATCTGATGCAATGGCCTTCCACGGAAGTCGCTCGGCTACCGCACCCCGGACAAGCTCTTCAAGGATGAACTGAATCGGATTTACTCCTGTGCTGCCTGATAGACTATTCAACTGTCAATGTTCAACTTGTTATTGCAATTTTTGCATATAAAAATTAATAAAGAAGTTTCATAAATTTGGGTTTGTGCGGAGGTTTTCTATTAATGATAAAATAATTAAAAATAAACGCTAATCCTTAGGAGGTAAGAAATGTTTAAGTTCCTAAAGAAAAAGAAAAACAATATCAACTGTGAAACAGAAACAGATAAAAACAAAATAACGAGAGATAGATTTCAGGGATATTTAAACCTAGTAAATAATAATTATCGGGGGCATGATTCAGCACAATGTGCACAAGTTTTCATCGAAATCATAGTTGAACATCTAAACTATGAGGAAGCTTTACAAGTCCTTGAGAAGGGGCATCATGCGCAAGATAATTCCTTAATAGAAGAAATTTATTCGAAAATTGAAAGTTGCTTATTCTTAAATAGAAAAACAATTCCTATAGAAAAAGAACCTATTAAGATAGATATTAATAAATTACCTATTTTACTAAATCCTTGGAATGGAGAAAGAGTACTCGATAATTTTATAGGTATAAACAATAATAATGTGTTTGACGGTGTTCGTTTCAGTTGGAATATACAAAATCATTATTTATATCCAATGAATATAGTTGTTTGTACAGGCGGCAACCATTCTCAATTATCTGCGAGATACCAAAACAAAGGGGAAACTGTAATCAATGAAATAAAAGATTTTACATCACTTTATGATAAGGTAAAATTCGATGGTGCTAATTATATTAAAGCTGAGGACAATACAATTATTGAAATGGAATATGATGAAAACATATTGTTTTATTCTGGAGTGATTTTTGAATTGGGGAGATATTTACTCGATGGAAATTACTCAAATTCAATCTATGAGAGATAACATACCTTTTAACGATAACCTTAAGCTATCGTTAAAAGGTTTATTGATATATTCCCACATACGAACTCAACTACTTGACATACTTAGTGTTCACTCGTTTCATGTTGAGTGTGTCGTGGTACTTTCACGGGTTTAGATCAGCGTTACAAATCGAATTGAGCGGCCATGAAAACAGTAGAGTTTGGAAAACAAAATAGCGACGTAATCATGCTGCTTCACGGCGGCGGTTTGTCTTGGTGGAATTATAAAGCCGAGGCTGAACTGCTGAAGGATCAATATCACGTTGTGCTGCCAATTCTTGATGGACATGCAGGTAGTGACAATGATTTTATAAGTATTGAGAAAAACGCAAGTCGGCTCATTTCTTTTATTGATAAAGAATTTGGAGGCTCAGTTCTCCTTATTGGAGGCCTGTCCCTTGGCGCGCAGATTTTAGTAGAAATGCTGACACAACGAAACTCAATTTGCCAAAACGCTGTCATTGAAAGCGCTTCTGTCATTCCGTCCAAGCTGACAAATGCCCTAATTAAACCAACGTTTTCTCTGAGTTATGGCTTAGTAAAAAAGAAGAGCTTTGCTCAAATGCAATTTGACTATCTTCATATCCGTAAAGATTTATTTGAAGACTATTATCGGGATACGTCACAAATCTCAAAAGAGAACATGATTGCATTTCTTGAAGCAAATACATCCTATGAGATAAAACCCGGCCTTCAGAATGCTCACACTAAAGTCCATATACTCGTCGGAGGAAAAGAACAGAAAAAGATGATCTGTTCAGCAGAACAATTACATAAGGCACTGCCTGATAGCGTTCTTGAAATAAAGAACGGCTTATATCACGGCGAGTATTCCATCAATTACCCAGAGGAGTATACAAAAGAACTCCTAGACATGATTGCTACATATCTTTAAACAGCTCATCTGTGGTGTTGTAGGATGTTGCTTGAATTTTACCTGACATGATATCGCGTGCTTCTTCCATAGCAGCCAGTGTTTCAGCATTAAACTTTGGGATTTCCACTTTAAAAGGAAGGCCACCGTGCAAAACGCACTGGCGTAAGAAGATGTTTACGGCACTTGACATATCGATGCCGAGTTCTTTAAACAGTTCATTTGCTTCTGTTTTGACATTACTATCGATGCGAATTTGAGTAGGACTTGTTGCCATAGTATTAGCTCCTTTTTTAGGTGATTTTGATACAAATGATATACGTTGTCAATCAAAATAACAGATGTATTTTTAACTTCATATGGCGAGAAAATCTGTTTAGTTCAATCCCCTACTGGATCTGCTTCGTTCATACAGGTTATGAACATACTGGTTAGCCGTGGATACAGGAAGGATGCTCAGTTGTAGAAATGGAATGCTCGGCACTAGCCGCTTACTGCGTTTCAAAAATTTAAGCGTACAATTGTTAGTACGTTCTACTTGCTTTTCATCAGGGCATTTTTACGACTAGTGAGGCTCGTATGAAAGTTCAGCAGCTCATCAAAGAAACGTGCGCGATAGTCTCTGAAGACCTCGGCAAAGCAAAAGCAGATCAGATTGCACAGGCAGCTCAAACGCGATTCGAGGCGCTCTGTACAGAAAATGCATCCGATTCCAAAGAGCTCCGCGCTCACTCTTACAAGCGCATTTACCCTGGTATTGCAGTCTATGAAGCTCTGCGCGCAGAGGGCATCCCACAAGAAAAGGCCGTCTGGTATATTCGCGAATATTTCCAGCGATTTGCTGCCAAACGAGTCCCACTCTTCCAATGGGCCATCAAAACGTTTGGTCTTGCACGCAAGTTTCCTCGCCTCTTTAAATCAGGTATCGAGAAAAGCTGCACATCAAGCGCTGGATTTGCCTTTGAATATCCAGAAAGTCATGGTAACGAAGCGCGCCTTAACATTGTAAGCTGCCCCTACTATGAGATAACCAAAAAATATGGCTGCCACGAAATAACCGCTGCATACTGTGATAGCGACGATGCAGGATACGGTAATTTGCATCCACAGCTTATCTGGGGCCGCACAAAAACCATAGGCCACGGTGGCGATTGTTGCGATTTTCTCTTAGAGTATAAGGAGAACTAACCGCAGGTAGACGCTGTTTGCCTGCACCGTCGCTAAAATTTTGTCATCTACATGACGTGATTTGAGCACGTTTACTAGGAGTTTTTTATGCAAGAAAATCGTATGTTTTCCGACGTCAAGCAGGCAAAGAGACTAACTCCAGCTTGGCTTAGTCCCTTTTTAGCCGTTTTCTTGTTGGTCGTTGGACAAATTATTGGCGCTATTGTAATGACCATCTCAGCAGCACTTATTATTGCCCCTTACTACATGGCGCACCCAGATCTTCCAGATCGCCTTTCCGATTCCCTCAATCTGAGAGAGATTTTTGGAGACTACTATCTTCTGGTAACGCTTCTTTCCTTTGTCTTTATTGCAGGTCTCTTTTTCCTGTGGGTAAAACTCTTTGAAAAACGTCCAATTGTTACCCTAGGATTTTACAAAGACAACTGGAAGAAAGAGCTGCTCAAAGGCTTTGGTTTAGGAATTCTTCTCTTCTCTGTTGTGATGCTGATTCTCATTTTGACCGGATCTTATCAATTAGTTGGCACTACTTTTACGCCTTATGCATTCGGCTTTGTTCTTCTCACTATTCCGTTTTGGCTGATTCAGGGCGGAACAGAAGAACTTATCACGAGGGGCTGGCTTCTTCCTGTCATGGCAGAGAAGTCCAATAAAATTATTGCAATCGTGGTTTCGAGCAGTCTATTTGGTCTTCTCCATATGTTTAACAGCGGCTTTACCATGCAGTCCCTGATTGACCTCATTCTTTTTGGCATTTTAGAGACGTTCTATATCATCAAAACTGACAATCTCTGGGGAGCCGCTGGCATTCACGGAGCCTGGAACTTTGCCCAAGGCAATATCTTTGGCGTTCTGGTAAGCGGTAGCACTACAGGCAGTTCTTTGCTGCAGTTTGCTCCTGGCAGTGGCCCGGATTGGCTTACCGGCGGTAGCTTTGGCGCAGAAGGTTCCATCGTTTGCACGCTTGTTATGCTGGTAACCATTCTAATTCTTGCCTATCAGCTCAAGAAATCGGGCAAGCTCTTTGTAAAGAAATCTGCCGAGAAACCCGCTGAACCCGCAGGTACAGATCTGTAAATTTCATACTACGCTGAGTCTCACAAACGTATTGCATTCTGTCCACCTAGATCGATTGATTTTTCTCGTCCACTTCTCCTGAACCATAAGGAGAAGTGGATTATGTATATACGGTCAATTTGCGGCTTGAACAGCAAGTCGTTCTCGCCATTTATTATGATTTATCTATCTTGTTGCTGTTTGAGGAGAAATAATGCGCGCTAAGAAAGTTTTGAGCATTTTATTTGCTCTTGCTCTTGTTTTGAGCAGCCTACCTGCATCTGCAATTGCAGAGTCTATTGAAGACGCAGGTAAATACTCTGTTGTTGTCTCGTACGTTAACGTATTAAACGACGAAGAGATTCACGCTCCTTCTAAGCAAGTTGTAAATGAAGGAGAATCTTGGTCTGTTACAGCTCCAACAATCACCGGCTATGACTTGGTAGATCCTGTTCAGGCAACTGTTACTGGCGTTGCTTCTGGCTCAGATCACTACATCAAGCAGACTGTCTATTACACGCCTGGTTATGTTACCTACACCGTTAAACGCATGAAGGAAATGACTACCGGCAATTATGTTGAGGCTTCCTCCGAAGAAAATTACGGTGTGCCCGATTCGATTGTTACTGCTTCCGATGTCACTTATCCAGGTTTTGTACGCACAACTACAGACCTTTCGCTCAAGGTTACCGCAGATGGCAAGGCTGTTAAGTACATTTACTATGACCGCAATCCTCGCAGCGCAATTTATTTCTCAACTTCCGGCAGTGAGCTTTCTCCTGTAATTGGAAATCCAGGAGATGCTGTTCCTGCCGTCCCTAATCCAACACGAACTGGTTATACCTTTGCTGGTTGGGACCTTAATGACGATGGTATTGCAGATTCTTTGCCTACCACCATGCCTCAAGAGCCTGTTACCGCAAAGGCACTTTGGACTCCAGCAACAGCAACGTATCACTACGCCTATTTTATTCAGGATCCAAACAACCCTTCTAACTACAACTACGTTACAACCACCGCAGCTTCCGGAACTGTTGGAACAATGACTGCAACTGCTCCCATCCAGCCAAATACAGGTGTTTTCCGCTTTGAAACATACAGTCACGAGAGCGATCCAACTCCTATTGCAGCAGATGGTTCCACCACTATTAACGTTTACTACAACCTTGCAACTATTACCGTCAATGTGCGTCCAAAGAGAAATGGCTCCATTCTTGCAACGCTTACGCTTCGTTATGGTGACTCGTTTAATCCTTACGCCATTAACCCCAATACCGGCAACAAGTACAGCGACGACATGCTCGCCGCCGTGCGTGCAGACGACCCTTCTGGAACCTACTATTGGTATGGCATAATCCCTGGTGTTGGCGGTACTGCAACCACCACCCAAGCAAAAACAACTGACCCAGGATCCAAAATTACTGCAGATAATGTGCTTGAAATTTACGGCCGCTATACCAATTCCACTGCTCTTGGTCCACGTTACCGCTTCTACTACTATCAAAACCTTGATGGTACCTACGATATGGACGGAGACCACACGCTTTCTCGACCTGGCATGATTACAGAGATTGCTAGAAACGGTGGTGACGGCTATCTTGAGAGCGAGAATAGACATCCTGGTTTTTCGTATGACGGCTACCGCATGAGCATTGGCCATTTTGATGGAACCAATTACGATACGCTCGGTTGGACCAGTTGGCAGCCATACAACTACGACTATCTCATCACTGATTACAATTCCAACTTGATTGAGCACCGCTATAAGCGCAATACCTATACCGTTACTTACGTAAGCTCTGGTACAACTGTTGCTACGCACTCTCATCTCTTTGGGGAGCCCTTTAATGCCAGCACCGATGTTCCTGGTACCTCTTTAACTTCTCCACGTCCTGGTTATGTTTTCAAGGGCTGGTACGACAATTCAGAGACTGTGGGCACTCCTGTTACCGACACCACTATGCCTGCAACCAATACCGTGTTGTATGCCAAATGGGTACCTCTAACCGCAACCGTTACCTTTGACTCTGAGGGTGGCTCACCAGTCAACTCGCAGGAGCTCACCTACGGAGATGCAGCTACCAAGCCTGCCGATCCTGTACGAGAGGGCTACACCTTTGCTGGCTGGATTCTCTACACCAACGGAAACCCCTCTGTATACAGCTTCTCCGCAGCAGTTACAGGTGACATTACCCTTCACGCACTCTGGAAGAAGAATGATTCTTCCGTCTCCTACACGGTCATTCACCAGACAGACGACGGTCAAGTTCTTGCAACTACAACCGAAACTGCGCCAATCGGTTCTCTTGTCAGCAAATGGGCTCTTGATGCAGCTGATCGCGGAGACTACGCCTATGTAGACGTTTCTTCTCGCTCTATGATTCTTGATGAGAATGCCGAGAATAACGTCTTGACCTTTACGTATAGCAAGGAAGCTCGCTACAGCTATACCGTCCATTACGTTGACGCACAGACCGGTGAACAAATCCATTCCGACGATATTATTGGCAGCCAGACGCTCAACCTGCAGAATGTTTCTGCTCGTGAGATTGACGGTTACACACTTCAGGGCGATAGCACTGGATATGTTTCTGCAGACCAGCTTGAGTACACGTTCTACTACACAAAGAACCCCGAAGCTCCTGCTGCGCCTCAGACACCAGCAAAGCGTAAGAGCGCCCTGCCCGAGACTGGAGACGCTTCAAGCGTAATTCTCGTTGGCACAGCTCTGACCTCTGTGGCTTCCTTGGGAACCTCTCTTGTTTTGCGTCGTAGGAAGCGTAACTAGAAGTAAAAGACAGCATTAACGCAAGTAAAACCCGGGTGCCTCGCACTCGGGTTTTTGTTTGCGTATTCTTGAAGTAGCTACAGGCGGGCACAACTCTACAATCAGAAAAGCCTAATGAGGCTCATTACTTTAGCCATAAATCTGTAAACCAATCTTCACAACTAAAGCAACAGTATTAAATTCCGATTTCATAGATAGTTTGATTTTCTTGTCACCTCCTCCTTATAATTAAAATAACAAAGGAGGAGGTGTTTTATGTCAAAGAAACAAATCAATCTATTTGTAGGCTCTATCGGAGCTTTTATCGGAGTATTTGTTTTTATCGCTTATATTCCACAAATTATTGCAAATCTACAGGGCGTAAAGGCTCAACCTTTTCAGCCGCTATTTGCAGCAGTTTCTTGTCTCATTTGGGTCATCTATGGTTGGACTAAAGAGCCCAAAAAGGACTGGATTCTTATTATCCCAAATACTGCTGGTGTAATTTTGGGCGGTTTGACGTTCCTTACTGCTTTATAGTGATTAAGCAGCAAGTTTAATTTAGAAATCCGACAGCACCTAATGGTGTTGTCGGATTTTAATTAACACGCATCTCACCTCTGTAGCCATTCTTGACACTTTTTTCGTTCTACATCATAAACAAACTCAACAAACTAATTCTTAGACGTCCATTCCCAGAAAGCCAATCTGTCGCAGCGCCTCATACAGCACAATGGCGGCAGCATTTGAAACGTTTAGCGCACTGACCGAGAACTCGTTAGGATCGATAAAGTTTCCGCAGATATCCTGCTGCAAAAGCGCTGGGTGAGCATACTGGTCATCGCCATCAAGCGCATCGTGCTTTTGGCTCCAGTCCTCGCGATTGACCAGGCTGGCAGAATCTTGCAGCATTGGGATTCTCTCGCACTCGTCAGCATGCTGTGCCAGAAGCTCCTCGGATAATCCCAGGCTTTCCTTACCAAAGATAAGGTAATCCCCATCGCAATACGTTGCCTGCGTATAGGTCTTTTTAGCTTTCTTAGTCAGAAAATGTAGCGGGGATCTACTGGCCGTAAAAACACCGTTGGAAGCGGTGTCTGCAGCGGCAACAGCGTCGTGTGCAGCGTCCGCAGCAGGTGCGCCAGATGCTTGGGTTAGACCGTTCTTCTCCAGAAATTGATCCCAGTTATCGTAGACAGAAACATTAAGGCTTTGCCAATAAGCCATACCTGCTCGTTTGAGGCTTTTGTCATCAAGCGAGAAACCCAACGGGCCCACCAAATGCAGATGAGTTCCACTAACCACGCAGGTACGACCAATGTTTCCCGTGTTTGCGGGAATCTCGGGCTCTACCAGTACAACGTTAAGCATAGGTTATGCCAGAACAAAGCTGGTCAAAAATGCAATAAGTCCGCCAAGTGCCATAGTGGCTGGCAGCGTCACAAACCAAGCGGCAATAATCTTGCGCGCAACGCCCCAGCGCACGGAGCTGCGACGACGAGCAGACCCTGCGCCCATGATGGATGTGGTGATGACCTGTGTAGTGGAAACTGGTGCTCCAAGTGCAGTCATAATCTCAATTGCAACGGTAGAACTTGTTTCGGCGACAAAGCCAATAACTGGCGTGAGCTTGGTAACGCCATCGCCAACGGTACGCATAATGCGGCCGCCGCCAATGGACGTGCCCAGTGCCATAGTTGTAGCGCAGAGAAGCTTGACCCACAGAGGAATGCCGTTAGAAGGGTCGTGAAGACCGGCGGTTACCAGAGCCAGCGTGATGATTCCCATAGTCTTCTGAGCATCGTTATTACCGTGGCTGTATGCCATAAACGCAGCTGAGAGCACCTGAAGACGGTGGAAGAGACCGTTTGCCTTTTTAGGTGGCCAATCAGCAAAGATCTCAAATACCAGCTTCATAATAAAGTAGCCCAGGGCCATACCAATAAGTGGTGAGGTAAACAGAGGGATAACAACCTTCTCGATAACACCCGCCCATAGAATGTGACCAGTGCTGCCGGTAAAGACGATAGTTGCACCGATAAGGCTGCCAATAAGCGCATGCGAAGATGAACTTGGGATTGAGAACCACCAGGTAAAGAGATCCCAGACAATAGCGCCCATCAACGCAGCAAAAATTACGTAGAGCTGGAGCTGAATGTCAACTAGGCCAGACGCGATGGTCATAGCGACCTTCTCGCTCATAAGCGCGCCGATAAAGTTCATGATAGCCGACATGATAATTGCCGTGCGCAAAGGCAATGCCTTGGTATACACCGTGGTTGCAATAGCGTTTGCGGTGTCGTGGAAACCGTTGATGAACTCAAATATCAGAGCGGAAACAAGTACCGCAATAAGCAGGATGCTAGCCATTTTTCACGATGACATTCTGAACAGCGTTTGCAACATGCTTGCAAGCGTCAAGAGTAGACTCAAGTCTATCCAAAAGACTCTTCCACTTAAGAACCTCAATTGGATCATCAACATTTCTGAAGATAGAGCTCAAAGCGTTGCGGTAGACAACGTCACCCTGGTCCTCATACTCATTTGCAGAGCGTGTATGGCGAATGACCGAGTCGTCCTTGTGATAATCAGGGAGACGATCAAAGGCCTTTTGCAGCTCCTCTGATGCAAACAGAATCAGATGTGCCACCTGAACGGCCTCTGGGCGCATCTCTTTAATGTCGTACATGCTGAGGTGTGCAGAGACACTTTCAATGCCATCTGCAATCTCGTCCATAAGCAGAGCAAGGCGCGAGATATCCTCGCGATCAAATGGCGTAATAAACGACGTGTTAAGGGTAGAAATAATCTTTCCTACCTGGTCATCGCAGAGCGTCTCATAGTTCTTAATCTGGACTTCATAATCTTCTGAGCTCGGAAATGACTCCATATAGGAGACAAACAGTTTTGCCGTAGAAACAATCAGTGCAGAAAACTCAGAGAACATGCTATAGAACTCATCTTCTCTACGAGAAACACGACTCATATGACGCCCTTCACTTGGACTTTTTATTACATATACAAACACATTTAGTATAGCTGTTTAGGGCGCGTACGCTGGAGATAATGTCAATTTCAACTTCTCCATAGAGAAGCTGTCGATCATAATAAGATGTGGACTAGGGAGAGCAGATTATGCGAGAAAAGCTGTTTGAATACGTTGCGAATCAGTACGGTGTAAACCCCGACTATCCCTTCTCGACAGCTCCAACCTATGCAGTTTTAGATGGCTCTGTTGACTTTGATGAGCTGTGCCAATGGATTGATGCAAGTTATTCTGCAACGAACTGACGAATATCTTGTTTAATACTTGGGTAAGTATCAGCAGTCTGTTTGTTAGGCATTGGAGGTTACTTTACATGACAGAAAAGCACGCACTTTCTTTTGACGAGAATTTCTTCAACAAGCTAGGTCAATTTGGAAGCATTCTCTCAGTCATGATGTATGTTTCTTATATCCCACAGATTACCAATAATCTTGCTGGCAATAAAGGTAGCTTTATCCAACCACTAGTTGCCATGATCAACTGCACTGTTTGGTTTGTTTACGGTGCTTTCAAGAAAGAGCGCGATGTTCCTATTATGATTGCTAACGCCCCTGGTATTCTCTTTGGACTTGTTACTGCAATTACAGCGCTGCTATAATCTGGCATCCAGCCAGGTCCATCAGTTTACTAAGACTCAACGATAGGGACGGTTCATGTGGCACTTATAGGTTTCTTTAAAGTTGTCTATATTCCCCTGGTCGTCCTGTATCTCATAGCGGCATATGTCCTTCTTGCAAAGCAAAGCTTGAGCAAAATCTTTAAGCGCACAAATTTTGATCTCTTCCGCGGTGGAGCGCTCGCACTTTATTACCTTTTTATAGCTATGGTCTTCTTTGTAGACATAATGCTTCTTACCACTAAAACTGTAGTTAAGCAGCAATTTCTTGTTCCTTATATAGTTGGAATTATTGCTATTGCTGTTGCATGCGCAATCTTTACGCAAATAGCAAAACACTCTAAATCAGATCGTTTTATTACCATTAGAGACTTGGTTGTTCCGCTTATTTGGCTTGCTTCCTCATTTGTTTATACGCAAACAATATTTGCGCTTTTACTTGCAGCAGAATAGTAACGCTCGGTTGTTCCATCACTATTCAGAGGGCTTCTCGCCATTTACTCGCCTAACTCTATACGAATCTTTTTACCCTCAACGTGAACTCTGTCCTGGGCGAATAGCTGCAAAACCTCTGGATAAAGCTTATGCTCTACCTGGTGAATTGCCTCTTCAAGCTGGTCGACGGTCCAACCCTCCTCAACCACAACAGGTCGCTGAGCAATAATGGGACCGCGGTCGTAATCAGCATTTGCCAGGTGAACGGTAACGCCCGTAACCTTAACGCCGTACTCATACGCATCCTGAATAGCATGTGCACCACGGAAGCTTGGCAGCAACGCTGGATGCAGGTTGAGCACACGATTAGGGAAGGTGTTCAGAATAGGAACGCCGACTTTGCGCATGTAGCCAGCCATAACAACATAATCAACGTTATAACGCTTGAGCTCGGTGGCAATAACCATATCTGCAACAAATGGATCTTCGTACGTCTCTTTTGAGAGCGTTAGGGTTTGCAGACCAGCTGCCTCCGCTCTCTTCAGACCATATGCATCGGGGCGAGAAGAAACAACCAGTTCAATGGTTGCGTCTAGCTTGCCAGCATCAATGGCGTCAATAATAGCCTGCAGGTTGGTACCTGAACCGGAAAGAAGAACGCCAAGCTTAATTGGCATCGTTATAGACCACCTTTCCGGTGCCTGGGATAATCTGACCCATGACAAATGGCTCAAATCCCTGGTCAGAGAGAGCTTCTGCTACATCGTCAACGTCGTCCATGTCTACGATAAGAGCCATGCCAACACCCATGTTAAAGGTGCGATACTGCTCATCAAGAGACAGGTTTGCAGCGTTAGAGACGTATGAAATAACTGGTGGAATATCCCATGCAGGACCAGCCTCTCCACCACGATCAACCTCTGCATCAAGGTGAGCTGGCAGTGCACGGTTAAGGTTCTCGGTGATTCCGCCACCGGTAATATGTGCCATAGCCTTGATAGGAGCTCCTGCGCGGAGTGCAGCAAGCAATCCACCTGCGTAAATAGTAGTTGGACGCAAAACAGCGTCTGCAAGTGACTCTCCACCGAGTTCCTCTAGTGGCTGGTTAAGCTCCTCGACAGTCTTACCCTCAATGGCTACCTTACGCACCAGCGAATATCCGTTGGAGTGAATACCCGAAGAAGGAAGTCCCAGAATGACGTCACCTTCACTGACCTTCTCGGGACCTAAGATCTTTGGTTTGTCGACAACGCCTACGACAAAGCCAGCAAGATCGTAGTCGTCGGGATTCATAACGCCTGGATGCTCGGCCATCTCGCCGCCTACCAGCGCACATCCGCTCTTGCGGCAGCCTTCTGCAATACCACCAACAACTTCGGCGACTGCCTCGGCTTTAAGCTTGCCCACAGCAACGTAATCCAAGAAAAACAGCGGCTCTGCACCCATGGGAACAATGTCGTCGACGCACATGGCAACCAGGTCCTCGCCTACCGTGTTGTGGCGATTGAGAAGCTGAGCAATGGCAAGCTTGGTGCCAACGCCGTCGGTACCACTGACTAGTACAGGCTCTTCCATGTCTTTGAGTGCTGCTGCCGAGAAGCAGGAACCAAAGCCACCCAGTCCGCCGATGACCTCGGGACGAGTAGTTGTAGCAACAGCAGCCTTGATGGCGTCGACCGCACGAGCGCCTTCATCAACGTCAACGCCTGCGTCAGCGTAGGTAATCTGCTTGGTTGGATCAGCGGAAGTAGTCATTATTCTCCTTCTTACTGCTTTGAGGGGACAAAGCCCTCGTCAATTAACTGCTGTTCTACCTGGTCAAACTTATGTGCAAAAGATGGGTTTAGATTATCTGGGGTGTTTTCTGGCAAGAACCTCTGGTAGAAGTCTTCCGGAATTGCCACAGGATACCTGCCGCTAAAGCAAGACTCGCAATAACCGCGAGAAGGAACGCAGGCAAGCAGACCCTCCAGGCTCAAAAAGCCTAAGGAGTCTGCGCCGATATAATCGCAAATCTCTTGAGTAGTCATTTTTGCCGCAACAAGCTGGTCCTGATCGGCAGTATCAATACCATAGAAGCAAGGCCAGATAACCTTTGGAGATGCACTTCTGACGTGTACTTCAGTAGCTCCTGCGTCTCTAAGCAGCTGAACAATCTGCTTGGAAGTAGTACCACGAACAACAGAATCGTCTACCATTACGATGCGCTTACCTGCAACAACGTCAGAAAGCGCGTTGAGCTTTAAGCGTACGCCTAGCTCACGAAGCTGCTGTGTAGGTTGAATGAACGTTCTTGCAACGTAGCGGTTTTTGATCAAGCCGGTGCCAAAAGTCACGTCCAGCTCTTGTGCAAAACCCTCAGCTGCAGGAACGCCGGAATCAGGTACACCGATTACCAGGTCAACGTCTGCCGGCGTCTCTTTTGCCAGTTGGCGACCCATCTGGTGACGGACAGAATACACCGAGCGACCACTAATAATAGAGTCAGGGCGCGAGAAATACACCTGTTCAAAGATGCAATTTGCTTGCTGACGAGGAGAAAGTCCCATCTCAGAAGATAGGCCACTGTCGGAAATACGGATAATCTCGCCAGGAGCCACCTCACGCACATACGTAGCGCCCACAATATCCAGCGCGCACGTCTCAGACGCAACTACCCAGTTATTCTCGCCTTCCTCGCCAATATGGCCAAGTACCAGCGGACGAATACCGTTTGGATCCCTAAAGGCATACAGCGCGTTCTCGCGGATGAGCACCATGGCGTAACCGCCCTCGATGAGGTTCATGGTTGCGGCAATACCGGTGCGCAGACGGTGTGTACGACGAGTAAAGTAGCCGATGAGCTGAGCTGCTACCTCGGAATCCGTATGTGATCTAAAGGAGATTTGGCGAGAAGACAGTTCTTCTCGCAAAGAGTCAAAGTTGACGAGAGTACCGTTGTGCGCCAGGGCGATGAGGGTCTCATCGATAGATGACATGTGAGGCTGCGCCGACTCCCAACCCTTGGCGCCCGCAGTGCCGTAGCGGCAGTGGCCGATAGCCACTTTACCAGGCATTGCGTTGAGGTCGTCGTTATTAAAAACTTCAGTTACGAGGCCCGTATCTTTTCTGATAAGCACGGTCTGGCCGTCGCCGACAGCTATACCTGCGGAATCTTGTCCGCGGTGCTGCAGGGCGTGCAGCGCAAAATAAGTGAGTCGAGCAACGTCACGGTCAGGCGCCCATACTCCAAAGACGCCACATTCCTCGTGAAGTTCCATTGGATCCCCTCCGGATGCCTCAGCTTGAGCCACCCTTGATCAAACGCCTCTCACGTCTGGCAACAATACATACAGTGTACCTGGAAATTTGCAAGAAAAAGCGCTCCGAACAAATATGTTCGGAGCGTGTAACAATTTTTTAAGAAAGCAGCATTTTACTGCCCTGGCTGACAGCTTCTGACTGTGTCCAATACTCTTTCTGAACCATCAGCATGCCGACTACTGAGCCTTTGGCTGTGCCTCGGTTTTTGGAACACAGATGAGCATGGTACGACCATACTGGTCAGTGTAATTGCAGGTAAAGAGTGTAAGAACATGATCAGCACGAGAAATAACATCTGCTGCATCAGAACGAGAACTTACAGCCCTAGAAAGCCTATCTTTTAAGTAGGACCTAAACTCATCGACAGAGCCAAAGTTAAACTGCCTGACTTCCTCGTCGTCTTCATCGGTGTGATAGGTAAATACCGGCTCAAGCTCATATGTCTGAGTAGGCGTGACGTACCAGATTGTTTCAACCTTATCGAAGGTAGATTGGTCGTTCATGGCTCCAATGTACTGGAACATAGAGCCGTTTCTCATGTGGTGACCATAGAGAATAGTTTGCTGGTCAGTAAGGCCATTTGGATTGTTCTGGTAGTCCATAAAAATCTGACCACCGATTGACCACTCGCCCTTTGCGTTTGTGTGCAGGTAGTGATCGTTGTCTGTAGTCTGATACACAGGATAGTTGACCTGCGTATCTGGAATCTGAATCCAGCCGACAACCTGGTTGTTTACTGCCTGAAGGCCGGCCCAATCAATAACTGGTGCCTCGTCTTTTTTCTCGGAAACTGTTGCGTATGTAGCGAGCTCTTCGTTGATAACGTCTTGCTCGTGATATTCAAGCTGGGTTTTGCCAAACATGACGCCAGCAACAACCAAGAGGCCAATACCAACTACCAGCAAGAGCGTGGAAAGAATATAGGCAAAACCTTTTTTCTTAGCGGGTTTCTCGCCAGACTTTTTAGGAGAGGTTTTTTTGTTGCCCTCTTTTTTTGAGGACGTGGAATTTTTCATAGAAACCATCTCGACGGATGTTTTTGAGGTGTGAGTATTTCCAGCCGTCTGGTCGTCAGCGGCGAATGAAGCAAAATGCTTGCCGTTTTTTGATTCCATGCACTTCCCTTCTGAAGGTACTCTTTGTCATACCTTTGTCATACCCCTTAAAAGTTTAGCTATGCACGAAACAAAAATCTCTGTGTATCTTATGAAGTCATCGCATAATCACATTTTGCGGTATGCAAAACCCGCGCCTCAGGTCTCCTAAAGCGCGGGTCTCGTGTGCGATTGCGTGCGTGCAGATACGCATACGGGCTCTATTTGCAGACTGCGTGCGTGCAGTACGCGTCAGCTTATGCGTCAGTCATTTCAGCTTTAAGCTGGACGATCTTCTCGCGATACTCTGGAAGAGAAGCGCCAAGAATCTGGGTAGCGTAAATAGCTGCGTTTTTAGCGCCGTTGATGGCAACGCAGGCAACGGGTACACCGGATGGCATCTGGACCATAGAGAGCAGGGAATCCATGCCACCGAGGTCGGATGTCTTCATTGGAACGCCAACGACAGGCAGCGGTGTGAATGCAGCGACAACTCCGCCCAGGTGAGCGGCCTTTCCCGCGGCAGCAATGATTACCTTGAGGCCACGGTCAGCAGCGGTCTCGGCCCACTGGTGGACCTTGTCTGGAGTGCGGTGTGCGGATGCAATGACCAGCTCATATGGAACGCCAAGGCGCTCGAGCTCGGCGGTACATCCCTCCATAGTTGCAAGGTCGCTCTTAGATCCCATGATGATGCCGACAACAGGCTGATCTGCCATCTCTGCTCCTTTGTTACGTCTCTTAAAATAGGCGGATACGTCAAATATCCATCTCACAGTATAGAGTATGATTTTCTTGAACGTTGGTCCATCAGTCCACGTGAAAGGAAACTGTAATGAATGAAACCAACTCTGTTCTGTATCAGCGAGAAGGCTCGTACATCCCTCGCATCGCCGCCGTGCATGACCTCTGCGGATACGGAAAATGCTCGCTTGGCGTAGCTATTCCAGTTCTGTCGGCAGCGGGATGTGACGTTTGCCCAGTACCTACATCGCTTTTCTCGGCACACACCAAGTTCCCTACGTTCTACATGCACGACACCACCAACATGCTCGAGGATTACCTGGATGCATGGAAGGAAGAGGGCATTGACCTGGACGCCATTTATTCTGGCTTCCTTGGTGCAGCAGAGCAGGTTGCAAGCATTCAGCGCTTGTACCAGGAGCATCCAAAGGCACTTCGCGTTGTTGACCCAGTTATGGGCGATGGCGGCAAGATGTATCCAACCTATACGCAAGAGCTTTGTGACGCAATGAAGTCCCTGGTAAACGGCGCAGATATTTTGACACCAAATCTTACTGAGGCTTCAATTCTGACGGGCATTCCATACGCTGGTCAGGATTTGACTGATGAGCAGGTAGATGAGCTGCTTGATGCACTGCTTGCGATGGGCGCAAAGTGCGTTGTCCTTAAGGGTGTTGTCCGCGGCGATAACCTTATCCGCAACTTTGTTGCTACCGAGTCCGAGCGTGGCGAGATTGTCTCCGAGCTTCTCCCTTACATGCTGCACGGCACCGGCGATCTGTTTGCCTCTGCGCTTTTAGCTGCAGTTATGTGTGGTCAGGAAATCGCTGACGCGGTTGAGTTTGCTGGTGAGTTTGTCTGCAAATCCATGGAAATTACTCGTGAGCAGCCAAACTTTGAGCTTCGTGGCGTCTCGTTTGAGACAAAGCTTGGCCTAATTGCCCAGCTTCTGCAGGAGTAAAAGCTCGCGCAAGCTGCGTTGCTAGTGTAAAACTTTACGCTTCAGCTAAATCAAACATGATTCTTTGCCATAGATGCCCACTCACATAGAGTGGGCATCTATTTTTTATGCAAGCAATCGCTGTTATGCATGAAAATGCATTTTCCTGACCCTTTATTCGTTTCATTTTTTATCAAACAAAAATTGAGCTTCAAAATAGGGCGAAAAAGGTAAAAAATCCGTTTAGTTGGAAATCGAAGAAATTGATTACATATTTGATATTACTAAAAGCCCAGTTGGCGCTAATCAAGCGACACATTACTAAATCAAAATCACTCAAAATCGTCATGCATAAAGATTAAAACTTCCAACTAAACGGCTTTTTTACCTTTTTGGGACCAAAGTCGTCTTGGAAACATCAATTCCATAACTTTCAGTCAAATTAACGTGCAAATCATTCGCCGCTCCACCATTTTGAGGCGAGCCGACCTCTCGATAAGTCACTTCCAGCAGCACAAGCAAAAGAGCCGCTGACTTCAGCGGCTCTTTTGCTCTTTTGCTTTGTTGCTTGCAGGTCCGTAGACTACTT
>JABZGY010000019.1:0-21927 GCA_015259155.1 Atopobium sp.
TCCCCATGGGATATGTGCTTGATACTCCTTCAGGCTCTCTCAAACGCCTGTTAGTCGAGAAGATTGATAGTATTGAAACCACACTTGCCCATGCAGTTCCTGAATTAACTTCAAACCTTACAGCTGCATTTGCGGTTTTTGTGTACCTCATTGTTTTAGACTGGCGACTTGCTCTTGCTGCTTTGCTCACTATTATTGTGGGACTTGCTTGTTTATCAGGCATGATGAAAGACTATGAGTATTGGTATCAGAATACTATCGTAACTGGTAAAGAGATGAATAATGCCTCAGTTGAGTACGTGTCTGGAATTGAGGTAATTAAGGCTTTTGGGCAGTCCGCTAGCTCTTACGAGAAGTTCTCAAAAGCTGTTTACGCCTCTGCTCACGCTTTTATTGATTGGATGAGCCACTGCCAAATCTGGCAGGATGCCATGCTGTCAATTGCTCCTGCAACGTTAGTAACGGTATTGCCCCTTGGATGCTTGTTTGTGCTTCAGGAAACTCTTTCTCCTTCTACGTTTGTCATGTGTGCTGTGCTTTCCCTAGGAATTTTTCAGCCGCTCTTTGAAGCGATGAGCTTTATGGATTCCCTTGCACAGGTTGGCTCTGTAGTTAAAGAAATTTCTGAGGTATTGAACTACCCAGATCAGGTTAGGGCCGAGGTCCCTTGTACGCTTGAGGGCACTGAAATTAAACTGAGTGATGTTCGTTTCTCGTATGGAAGTAACGAGGTAATCCATGGGATTACTTTAGATATTGAGCCAGGACAAGTAACAGCACTTGTTGGTCCAAGTGGATCAGGTAAGTCTACTGTTGCACGGCTTATCGCAGGTTTCTGGGATCCAAATGAAGGGTCTGTTTCTATTGGGGGACAAGACATTCGCTCCTGCTCTCCATCTCAACTTGCAGATCTTGTAGCTTACGTTGATCAGGATAGTTACCTTTTTGATGAAACCATTATGGAAAACATCAGAATGGGTAAAAAAGACGCCACCGATGATGAGGTAATTGCTTGTGCAAAAGCTTCTGGTTGTCATAACTTTATTCAATCGCTTCCTCATGGCTATCAAACTGTTGTAGGAGGCTCAGGTGGGCATCTTTCTGGTGGCGAGCGTCAGCGCGTAGCAATTGCTCGAGCTATGCTCAAAAATGCACCTATTATCATGCTCGACGAAGCAACGGCTTACGCGGATCCAGAATCAGAAGCAGAGGTTGAATCTGCAGTTGCAAAGCTGGTGGCTGGTAAAACGCTGGTGGTTATCGCGCACCGCCTTTCTACTGTACAAAATGCCGACAAAATTGTTGTTGTTAATGATGGATCCATTGAAGCTGAGGGTACGCACGAGCAGCTTATGGAGGCATGTCCGCTCTATGCAACCATGTATCGCGCTCATATCGGCGCACTTGATGAGGCTTAAGGAGGGGAGTAGCAATGTTATCTGTCCTAAAAATGTATTTTCAGTTTGGAAGTTCTTATCGCCAGAAACTCTATAAGGGCCTTTTCTTTACCATTCTTGGCTGCCTCTTTGAAGGCGTACAAATAACGGCGCTTTGGATTGTTTTTACTGCTCTTACTACGGATACACTCTCAACTCAGACGATATTTTCTGCGCTGGGAGTTATGCTTCTGAGCATTATAGGAGCGTTCATTTGCGCTCATTTTAAGAGTGAGAATTTCTGTGATGCTAATTTTAGTATGGCTGGTACCAAGCGCGCGGAAATTGGAGATACACTGCGCCGCCTTCCTATGGGTTATTTTAACGAGAATAGCCTGGGTGAAGTAACAGCTGTTATGACCAATCAGCTAGATGTAATGCAAAGTCTGGGTGGCCTACTTTATATGATGGTTGTTGGAGGATTAGCTTTAACTGCAATTATTGTTGTGTTCTTGTTTGTGTTTTGTTGGCAACTAGGCCTTATAACTGCAGCTACGTTTGTTCTTTTCTGCATTACTATGGAGCTGCTCCAGGTCTACGTGCGCAATGTATCAGATAAGTATGTAGCTGCTAATACCACCTTAATCAGTGCTGTTCTTGAATATGTCCGCGGAATCAGTGTAGTAAGGGCGTTTTCTCTTATTGATGATGCTGAAGGAAAATATGCCAAAGCAGTTGACGATTGTCGCGTTCAAGCGCTTAATCTTGAGCTCAAGGCGCTTCGTTTCTCAGTTTTGCAAATGGTCATCTCCAAGGCCACCAGCATTATCATGTGCCTGGTATCAGTTGGACTATGGCTATCTGGAATACTTGATACAGCTGCTTGTTTAACAGTAGTAGTTATGTCATTTATGTTGTTTAGTCGCCTGGAATCTGCTGGTCGTTTCTCAACTATTCTGCGTAATCTTGAAATTGCAATGGAACAAACAAATGCCATTCTCGCCACTCCCGCAATGGACGAGGGAGAAGGTTTGAAGAAAGCGGATTCTTACGACATTGAACTTTCTCATGTTTCCTTTGGCTACGATGACAGGCAAATTCTTGAAGATGTCAGCCTTTCTATTCCTGCAGGCACCTCTTGTGCCATCGTGGGGCCAAGTGGATCTGGCAAAACAACCCTTGTCCGTCTTATTGAGCGTTTTTGGGATGTAAATGCAGGTCAAGTGACTCTTGGCAGACGCGATGTACGTGACTATAAGGTTGACGCTCTGCTCCAAAACTTCTCTACTGTTTTCCAGGGAGTTTTCCTGTTTGATGACACCATTGAGAACAACATCAAGTTTGGCAATCCAGACGCAACTCATGAGCAAGTAGTTGACGCAGCTAAGCGTGCTTGCTGTGAAGAGTTTATCCAGGCACTACCTGACGGATACGAAACACGCTTAGGAGAAGGTGGCTCAATGCTTTCTGGCGGCGAGCGCCAGCGTCTTTCTATTGCGCGCGCTATCTTAAAAGATGCGCCAATCGTAGTACTTGATGAGGCAACGGCTAATGTTGATCCAGAAAACGAGCTTGAACTTCAGCGTGCAATCGCAGAGCTCACAAACTCTAAGACCGTTATTATGATTGCCCATCGCCTAAAGACGGTGCGTAAAGCAAATCAGATACTTGTCCTGGATAAGGGCCGTATTGTTCAAAGAGGCACTCACGAGTCACTGATGGCAGAAGGCGGCATCTACGCTGATTTTGTTAACATGCGCGAGAAAACCGTCGGCTGGAAAATTGCCTAACTGCTGGTAAGACGCTAAAAATATCCCACGTAAAAAATATGCACCCAAGCTTGTGCTTGGGTGCATATAACGTTAAAGCTGAAATGCGGTTTACTGAACCTGGCAAATCATAGCAACATTAGTTGAAGTGGTGTAGTCACCAAGACGTGGGCTGGTATGAGGATCGCCAGCAGTCAGAACAACAATGTCGCCGGTCTCAACGACGCCAACTTCCTTAGCAACGTTCAGTGCGTTGTACATGGTGTTAGAAAGCGTGCCCTGCTCAGAGGTCTTGAATGCATAGACACCCCAATAGAAGCAGGTACGACGAACTGCCTCATCAGATGGAGACATTGCATACAGAGGACGCTTTGGACGGAAGTTAGAAACAAGGCGAGCAGTGCGGCCAGAGTGTGTTGGGCAGATGATGCACTTAGCGTCAACACGGATTGCCATATCAACTGCAGCAAAGCCTGTAGCACCGTTGACGTTCTTAAGACCCTCACGCTGGTGATAGACATCCTTGACTGGCAGGTACTTCTCGGTTTCCTTGCAGATGGAAGCCATGGTCTTTACTGCCTCAACAGGGTACTTACCAGCTGCAGACTCACCAGAAAGCATGACGCAGTCAGTGCCGTCGTAGATTGCGTTAGCAACGTCCGTAACCTCTGCACGGGTTGGGCGAGGGTTGCGAATCATAGAGTCAAGCATCTGAGTTGCGGTGATGACAGGCTTGTAAGCATCGTTGCATTTCTTGATGATAGTCTTCTGGATGTGAGGAACCTCAGCTGCAGGAACCTCAACGCCAAGGTCACCACGGGCAACCATGATGCCGTTAGAAGCTGCAAGAATCTCGTCGAAGTTCTTTACGCCAAGAGCAGACTCAATCTTAGGGAAGATCTGTACGTTAGGAGTACCCATCTCACGGCAGATGTTACGAATCTCCTCAACAGCAGCGCCATCACGGATGAAGGAAGCAGCAATTGCGTCAATACCAAGCTCGCAACCAAACATGATGTCTGCGCGGTCCTGCTCAGTGACGGAAGGAAGGCCAATGTTGACGTTAGGAACGTTTACGCCCTTCTTCTCGCCAAGCTCACCACCGTTGATGATCTTGCAGTGCATGTCAGTGCCCTCAACATAATCAACCTCAAGACCAATGAGACCGTCATCAATAAGGATGATGGAGCCCTTCTTGACCTCTTTTGGAAGGTTCTTGTAGTCAAGTGAGAAGCGCTGAGCGTTACCGATGACGTCATCATCAGTGGTGACAATAACGGAATCACCAGTAGTAAGGGTGACCTTCTTGCCATCCTCGAGAAGACCGGTGCGAACCTCAGGACCCTTGGTATCAAGCATGATAGCAATAGGAATACCAAGCTCATCAGAGATAGAACGAACGCGACCAATCATAGTGCGGTGATACTCATGGCTACCGTGCGAGAAGTTAAAACGTGCAACGTTCATACCAGCAAGAATGAGCTCACGAAGGACCTCATCACTTTCTGTAGCAGGACCCATAGTACAAACAATCTTGGTCTTTTTGCGAGCCATATCTCTCCTTTTCATAGGAATTAAAATCACATTCGGTTATCAATAGTAACCGTTTTCAGAGCGTTTGTTTCTCTGGTATTTAGCAAACCACACTTTTATCAACATAGTCAGTACCCTCAGAAAAAGCAGTTGCGTTATCTAGCGTAACCTGAGCAATCTGAGCAAGTGCCTCATGAGTAAAGAATGCCTGATGACTTGTCATAACTACGTTAGGGAAGGAGCAAAGTGTAGAGGTAATTGAATCAAAGACCTCAGCACCACGGTCCTTATAAACGTTTGGATTTTCTTCTTCATAAACGTCAAGGCCACAAGCACCAATCTTGCCAGAAAGAATGCCGCGAATAAGAGCCTTGGTGTCAATAAGTCCTCCGCGACCAGTATTAACGAGAATGACGCCATCTTTCATCTTTCCGATGGTCTTATCGTTAATCATGTGATAGCTCTCATCATTCAAGAAAGCGTGGAGTGAAATAAAGTCCGAACGCTCCCAGAGCTCATCGTAGCTGACATACTCATCAACAACGTGCTCGTCATTGACAAGGCTCATATTTGGATAGAGGTCTGCGCCAAGGACGTGCATGCCAAAGCCTTTGCAGATACGGCAAAGTGCTGCGCCAATACGACCAGTTCCAACAATTCCAGCAGTTTTACCGTGAAGTGTATCGCCAACAAGGCCAACAAGCGAGAAGTTATTCTCGCGAATTCTGATGTAACCACGGTGAATACGACGGTTAGCAGCAAGTGCAAGACCCATTGCGTGCTCTGCGATTGCCTCAGGGGAGTAAGCAGGTACGCGTGTAACGGTAATGCCAAGATCTTTAGCAGCGTTAACGTCAACAGCGTCAAAGCCAGCGCAGCGCATAAGCAGCAGCTTAACGTCAAAGCCGGCAAGAATCTCAAGGGTCAGAATTGAGGCATCTGCGTTAACAAAAGCGCAGACAGCGTCATAACCCTTGGCAAAGCCTGCGGTCATAGGCGTAAGGTTTGACTCAATGTAGTCAATTGAGATGTCAGGGTACTTTGGAAGCTCAAGGTTAAAGGAATCCTTGTCGTAACTTTGAGCACCATAAAACAGGATTTTCATAACTGCCTCCTTGCCAAAACTAACGTTTGGCTTATGTTGTTATGTTCTGCGCTTATTGTACCCCTTGGATAACAATTATTTGCCACATAACAGGAGTTTTAAGAAATATTTATGAGGTTTGAAAAAAGAAAGAATACGGTAAAATGATAGAGCATTGTAAGGTCCTATGATAGGACGTTGTAAGGTCCTGACACGGCAACCTTGGTGAGCCCTTGCCCCTCTCCTGGGGAATTATGATCGGGCATCAATCTGTCAGGTAGAAACCCAGGAGGAACTTTGAAAGAGTATCTTTCAAGTGCGTCTGATGTTATCAGTGCGCAAAAGACTGATGCTGAAGTTGGACTGTCTGATGCAGAAGCAGCTTCGCGTCTTGAGGTCCACGGTCTTAACAAGCTAAAAGAGGCTCCAAAAGAATCAATTATTAAAAGGTTCTTTGCACAGATGGCTGACCCTATGGTCATCATGCTTCTTATTGCTGCTGCTATTTCCGCTGCTGAAGGAATTTATACCGGTGAAGGTGGAATTGCGGACGTTGTCATTATTCTGTTTGTTGTTGTCATCAACTCTGTGCTTGGCGTGGTCCAGGAAGGCAAGGCTGAGGAAGCTCTTGCTGCTTTGCAAGAGATGAGTGCAGCTCAGAGCAAGGTTATCAGAGACGGTCGTCTTGAGACGGTTGCCTCAACCGAGCTAGTCGTGGGAGATATTATCCTTCTTGAGGCAGGTGACTCTGTCCCAGCTGACTGCCGCATTCTCGAAAGCGCTTCCATGAAGGTAGAGGAATCTGCGCTCACAGGTGAATCAGTTCCTGTCGAGAAACACGCAGAGACCCTCAGTCTTGCTGAAGACACCGATGACATTCCTTTGGGTGACCGAAAGAATATGTGCTACTCCGGATCTATTGTGGTCTATGGACGCGGTCGTGCGGTTGTTGTTGCTACCGGTATGGACACCGAGATGGGTAAGATTGCAGATGCAATTTCCCAGGCAGAGGATGGACAGACTCCACTTCAGATTGCCCTTGATAAGCTTTCACATACACTTACCATTCTTGTTGTTGTCATCTCACTGCTTGTTTTTGCTACAGGCTTTATTAAGCACGGTGTCGAGATGCTTGGCAACTTTGACCTTATATTGAGCACCTTTATGGTTGCAGTTTCTCTTGCAGTAGCTGCAATTCCAGAGGGTCTTGTTGCTGTTGTTACCATCGTTCTTTCTATGGGCGTTACTAGAATGAGTGAACGCCACGCTATTGTCCGCCGTCTTACTGCAGTTGAGACCCTTGGTTGTACTCAGGTTATCTGCTCTGATAAGACTGGTACTTTGACCCAAAACAAGATGACTGTTGTTCGCCATGAGACAGAAAACCTTGACGCACATGTACGTACCATGGCACTGTGCTGTGATGCTACCTGGGATGATGCAGAACAGGTAGCAAAGGGTGAGCCAACTGAGGCCGCTCTTGTTGCAGACGCTGCAAAACTTGGATACACCACAAGTGACCTCGCTTCTTCTCGCCCTCGTATTGGTGAGGCGCCCTTTGACTCTTCTCGTAAGATGATGTCTGTTGTGGTGCGTACTCGCTCTGGCAAAGTTGTACAGCACACCAAAGGTGCGCCTGATGAGGTGCTTGCTCGCTGCACCAAGATTATGACAAGCGATGGCATTATTGACCTCACCGATGAGGCTCGCTCTGAGATTTTGGCTCAGAACAAGTCTATGGCTGACCAGGCTCTTCGTGTTATGGCATCTGCTCGTCGCGATTGGGGAACAGAAGCTCCTTTGAGCTATGACCCAGCCAACCTTGAGCACGACATGGTCTTTGTTGGACTTTCCGGCATGATTGACCCAGTTCGTCCTGAGGTTAAGGGTGCTGTTGCAGAGGCGCATAGCGCTGGTATGCGTACCGTTATGATTACAGGTGACCATATAGATACAGCTGTTGCTATTGCAATTGAGTTGGGTATTATTACTGATCGCTCTCAGGCTATTACTGGCGCACAGCTTGATAAGATTTCTGACGAAGAGTTTGAGCAGCGTATTGAGACTCTTGGCGTTTATGCACGCGTTCAGCCTGAGCACAAGGTCCGCATTGTTGATACCTGGCGCAAGAAGGGCATGGTTACGGCCATGACAGGTGACGGCGTTAACGACGCTCCTTCTATCAAACGCGCTGATATTGGTATTGGTATGGGTATTACTGGTACCGACGTTACCAAGGGCGTTGCAGATATGGTTCTGGCTGACGATAACTTTGCCACCATCATTAGCGCCTGCGAAGAGGGAAGACGCATCTACGACAACATTCGTAAGTGCATCCAGTTCCTCTTGAGCTCCAACCTTGCTGAGGTAATTTCCGTCTTCATTGCGTCTCTGGTTGGCTTTACTATCCTTCAGCCTACCCACCTTCTGTGGATTAACCTAATCACCGACTCTCTGCCAGCTCTTGCTATGGCTACCGAGAAGGCTGAGCCAGGCATTATGAAGCGCAAGCCTCGCAACCCTAAGGACGGCATCTTTGCAGGTGGCGTTGGTTTTGACTGTCTTGTTCAGGGCTCTATCATTGCTCTTCTTACCCTTGCTAGCTATTTTATTGGTCACTACTTTGAGTATGGAACCTTTGATATCTCACAGGTTATTACTAACCCAGAGGCTGGCGTTGAGGGTATGACCATGGCATTCTTGACGCTTTCTATGGTTGAGATGTTCCACTCCTTTAACATGCGTTCTCTGCGTGGTTCTATCTTTAAGCTAACCAGCCAAAACATTTGGCTGTGGGGTTCTTTTGTAATGTCTCTGATTCTCACCTTTGTGGTAATTGAGACACCACTTTCTCAGGCATTTGGCTTTGCTGAGATTGGCTTTGAAGAGTACGCCATGGCAATGCTTCTAGCTGCATCAATCATTCCTTTGATGGAGCTTTATAAGGCTGTTATGCGTTCTGTTCAAAAGAACAAGGCATAAGGTAGAGGAGTACTCTTGTCCGCTAAGCGTACAAAAAGTTCCAAAAAACTAGGAGCCGGCAGGACTCAAGGGTCTCTGCCGGCCCTTTCTTCATTGCTGGACGTTCCGGCGTTTGAGCAGCTGACTCCATCGTCGGATCAGACGCAAGCTTATACAGACGTCGTGTCTGAGCTTGAAGTTCAAGGGGTTTCTCGCCAGACCATGACCATGGCCTGCGTGGTCCGTCTGGATAGGGGATTTCCTGCGGTTGTTTCGGAGCAGGGAGTGTTTCGAGCCGAATTTGCGGCACGTGTGACCAAGGGCCAGAACTCCACGGTGGCCGTTGGTGACTGGGTGTGCGCACGCATCCCGGACTCGCATGATATGGGCATCATCGAGGCGATTCTGCCGCGAGAGACCGATATTGCTCGCTGGAAGGGTGGCGCTCGCGGTCAAAAGCAGACTTTGGCCGCAAACGTTGATCTTGTGCTTGTGGTGCAGGCTTTGGATGGCGAGGCTATCTCGGTAGATCGCATTGTGCGCTCGGCGGTTATTTCCAAGGACTGCGGCGCTACTTGTGCCGTGGTACTCACTAAATCAGATGTTGCGGGACCGGAACTTTTGGCTCAAGAGATTTCTTCTATCACCGCAGCTCTTGGCTCTACGGTAAAGATTGTTGCCACAGCTTCAAAGCTTGAGGGCGAGAAAACCGATGCACTTGTAGATCTTGCGCGGACCGCCCAAGATCTTGGAGCTGCGTGGGGAATTGATGCTGTTCGTAGCCTTGTTCCTTACGGTTCCATAGCCATCGTGCTTGGTGAATCAGGTGCTGGTAAATCTACGCTTCTTAACGCACTTTTGGGACATGAAGCACTTGAAACGGGAGAAGTTCGTGAGTCCGATAAGGCAGGACGTCATACAACGGTTGCTCGCCGTATGGTAGCGCTTCCTGACGCTGGCGTTATTGTGGACGAACCTGGACTTAGAAGTTTACCTATTGTGGGTCATGAGAGGGGATTACAGAAGATATTCCCTCACATCTCTGAAGCTGCTCAGACGTGTAAGTTTAGGGATTGCACCCATACTCACGAGCCAGGATGTAGCGTTCAAGACGCTCTGCATGAGGGGCAGATTACAGAACCCCAGTTAAAGGCTTATTTATCTCTGGCAAAAGAAATGCGAGAAAGCCAGCAATTGCTTGACCCTGATGTTGTGCTTTAAGCTTTAACAGCGTAAATCCTCTAAGCACCCTGGCTTGACTAGGGTGCTTTTTTGTCAAACCAGCAGGAAACATGCTATATTGAAATCAACGAGGGTTGGTCCCGCCCAGTAATGGGGAGGGTCAACCATCGTTCATGAGTCAGGCAAATCACTTAGAAAATCATTTATTACAATCCCTCTAAAAATGTAGCAGTTATGATGTTCTAAAAATTTTTATATATCAAATTAGATAAAAATTTAAATTACCTATTTTTCATTGCGTCGTTGCTGCCTGTTGATACATTACTTTGTGTCAGATTCGCGTCAGCTATCGGACATATTTGTGCAGGTAGATCTTTTGTTTTTGTCCTCCTTCTCTCAACCCGAGCGCACAATCGGTATATCGCAAATGGAGGGAGGACAAAAAGTGACTAAGAAAACAAGAATTTTGATTTCTGTATTGAGTGCACTTCTCGCTAGTTTTTGTTTCTTTGCATATGTACAAAGTGTCCGTGCAGATGCAGAGAAATCACGAGCAGAGGCAATACAAAAATACGGCGGAGAACTTACTTCAATTTTGGTGGCCACAAAACAAATAGAGCCTGGAGAAACTCTCTCATCTTCTAATACCCAGGTAAAAAGCTGGATTTCTGATCTGATTCCCGAGGGTGCAATTACTAATCCAGAAAGTGTTATGGGTCGAACGGTTTCATCTGTTATTGGAGTTGGCATGCCTGTTGTTTCTCTTCATCTGCGATCTGTTGCCTCTCAGATTTCTATTCCAGAAAATCTTGTTGGTCTCACTATTTCTCATGGCGAGAAGTACGGATTAGCTGAGAGGCTTAGTGCTGGTACAAAACTTGCAGCGTATGAGGTCACCGATTCTCTTATTACCTGTATTGCCTCGGATATTGCGGTATTGTCAGATGATACCGAGGGTACTCTTTACACCTCTTCTTCTGTAACGCTTGGATTAACTCCTGAACAGGTTCCTGCTGTGCTTTCTGCATATGCTCGAGGAACACTCCGCTTTACTCTTCCGGGATCAAAGATTAATGCTCAGGACTTACTACACAACAATTCTTACGTTGAAGAAGAAAACCCAAAAGATTTATCTGACACAACAAATCAATCAAGCCCATCATCTGCAAGTGAAGATGTGCAGCCAGAGAACCCTGTTTCTCCAACAGCCGACCAAAACAGCAACAGTGCGTCACAAGCAGATTCGTCTACTAATCCAGGAGGTGAAGCGTGATGTTAGAAAAGTGGATCTCATACGTAGGTCTTGACGCACGCGTTGAGATTGGAGCCATTCTTACGTACTTAGGCATCAGTAATAGGTGTGAGTTTACAGATTCGGCAGCATCTCTTAGATCAATTGTTGCTCATTCAACTCCTCAAGATTATTCAGTCTTAATTGGTAATACCGGCTCCGATGTTTCGGATATAAATCTTGCGGCTGCGATTGTTAAAGACGGAAACGCACGCTGTGTAGTGCTAGTAAGGTCTGGCGCTTCTGGGTCACTTCGTTCTAGAGCAGCTAAAGCAGGAGTTGATTTAGTTATTGACCCTATGGAATTAGGGGATCTGGTAAAGGTTGGAAGAGGATATCAATCATATGGGGCTGACAGGCTTTCTCAGCCTTTACCAGAAGCTTCAGATTATGTTGCCAGTATCCAAGAGCTAAATACCTATCTGCAATCCCTTATTCCTCTTGATAAGACTTTAAAAGCTCCGATTTTGACGTTCACTTCAGGAAGAGGAGGAGTGGGAAAGACCACACTTGTCTCTTCAATGGCACTGCTTGCTTCTTCTTGGGGTTTAAAAGTTGCATTGGTTGATTTTGACCTGTCTTATGGAAATACTTTTGAGAAGCTTGGAATTAGGCAGCCAAAAGACTTCTCTGATCTTGTTGCTGATGTACCTTCAGAAAAAGAGAACCTTCTAGAAAAGGCAACTTGTATCCATAAAAATTTGTATCTTTTTGGTCCTTGTGTAAAACCTGAAATGGCAGAGCTTCTCTTTCCTTGCGTGAGTCATTTTCTTCAAGCTGTTTCTGGTTTGGTTGATTTGGTGCTCGTAGACACTACGACGGCATCAACAGATTGCTATGCTCAGGCAGCACAATGCGCAGATAGGCTGGTTATTGTTTCAGAGAACCCTCTTACGTGCATTAACTCTTTAGCAAAAGTAAGTGGACTTGCAGTGCGCCTTGGAGTGGCAAGAACTCGCATTATCCGACTTGAGAACAAAGCAAATCCAAGAGTTAAACAGGACTTCTCTGTTGGAAAAGCAGAGGTTGGTCTTGAAGCAGCAAAGATGTTTAGGATTTTTGAAGGCGGACCAGGGTTTCAAGAGCTTATTCAGCAAGGAAAGCTTTCTGTGCTGTTACAAGAGGAAACTTCATTTGCACAGTCGGTTTCTTTTGTTCTTGCGCATTTCCTTAACGAACTGGGCATTCTTCCACAGCTGCGAGAGGCTCAGATTGCCCTGCAAGTAGCTCCTGAGAAAAAGACATTTAGCTTATTCAATAGGAGGAAGGAGGTGGGTTAATGCTTGTCTTTGAACGCGTTGCTAAGCAAATTGAGGCTCAAGATGAGAATGACTCACTACTCCAAAAAGAAGTATTTCAGAAGGCTAGAAAGAAGTTAAAAGAAAAACTTGTTTCTCGATTAGGACTTTCTACGGTTTCTTCTCTTATAACAGGCAGTGATATCGATCGCGTAAGAGACGAACTAAGAGTTACCTGTGAAGCAATTGTTAATGAAGAGAAGGACGAGCTCTTTAGCTCAGTTGACTATGAGGAAACAATCGAACAGGTAATCAATGAAGTATGTGGTCTTGGTCCAATTCAGCCACTACTGAATGATAAAGATGTTACGGAAATCATGATTAATGGCTGCAACAATTTGTTTTACGAGAAAAACGGCGAGCTATTTGAATCAAAAACAGTCTTTGACTCTGAAGAGCAGATTTTGATTGTTATGGATCGTATCTTATCTCCATTAGGAAGAAGGCTGGACAGGGTGAGTCCTATTGTTGATGCTCGTCTTGAGAATGGGGACCGTGTAAATGCGGTTGCAAGCCCTGTTGCAGTGAACGGCACTTCAGTAACTATCCGAAGATTCACTGGAAAAATTACTTCTTTGGACCGGTTAGTGGAAATGAAATCGCTGCCTCAATGGCTTGCAAGATTTTTGTCTTGGGCTGTGAAGTGCAGACAGGGAATCGCGGTTGTTGGAGGAACAGGATCCGGTAAGACTACGCTTTTAAATGCACTTTCATGTGAAATTTCAAAGTCAGAAAGAATTGTCACTATTGAGGATTCAGCGGAGCTTAAGTTCGATTCGCATCCAAATGTTGTCAGGCTAGAGGCTCGGCCCGCCTCAATAGAAGGAACAGGAGAAATAACCATTAGATCATTGGTGAGAAACGCGCTCCGAATGAGGCCAGATCGCATTGTAGTAGGAGAGGTAAGAGGTGAAGAGTGCATTGATATGCTGCAGGCTATGAATACAGGTCACGACGGTTCTTTAACTACATTGCATGCCGGAACCGCTCAAGAGGCAATATTGCGCCTAGTGTTGATGGCTCGTTTTGGAATGGACTTACCTGCAGAAATCATAGAAAAGCAGATTGCCACTGCACTTGATCTGATAGTTATGTCTCAAAGATTTCCTGATGGAAAACGATATGTGACCAGCGTTTCAGAAATCTCCTTGTCTTCGTCAGGATCAGTTGAAGTGCAAGACGTGGTGTCGTTTGACGCGCAGAAAAGAAGTTGGCTTTTTGTAAAAGTTCCTTCTTTTATCAATCGTGCAATACAAGAAGGAATACTCAATAAAAAGGAGGTTACTTCATGGATGTCTTTACTTCCTCAATCACAGGAGGTGTTTTTGGAGTAATTATTTATTTTCTTGTATGCAACGGTGAGGAAAAAACTGTTTCTCAAATAAATGCACGAGTAACAGGTTATGTAGTTCAGTTTTTTCAATTTGCACGCAATAGCACTTTTGTCCAGCGCTTGCTCAAATGGGAACCTTTTTCTTATACATCAATGCAGCTACGTAATCGTTTTCTTTACAAATATGGGATTACCTTAGTCACTGATGCTTTCGTACTGTTTTTTATTAGTGGCATAGCTGGATCCATCTTGCTTGGTGTTCTATTTGAGTCTGCAATAGGTACGCTTTGCGGTGTTTTCTCGTTATTTCTCGTTCCTTATTTTCTATATGAACATGCCAAGCATCAATCTGCTTTAGAAATCGCCCATATGATGCCTTCGATTTTTAGAACAATCGCCGTTGCTCTTGGATCAGGTCTCACACTTTCACAATCTATTGAATATGTCAGTAAACACACAGAAGGTGTCGTATCAGAAAATTTTTATATTGCTGACATGCAAATCAAGTGCGGTTTTCCTATCGAAGAAGCTATTGAGGACTTGGCAGAAAGGTTGGATGCTCCAGGTGTTAATTTGCTGGCTAGCGCCTTAGTAATTTCACATAGAACAGGGTCTCCGCTTAAGAGTCTTTTACAGAAAACTGCCGAGTTAGTTGAATTACAAGAGAAGAATCAAAGGCTCATAGCAACAAAGACTGCTCAAGTTAGATTATCTGCTCGAATTGTATGTCTTCTCCCAGTTGTTTTATTGATTGTCTTGTCGCTTCTATCGCCGGACTTTCAAAAGGGTTTATTTACGCCATCGGGCGTTATATGCACATCAATTGCAATGGTCATGGATTGCGTTGCTCTTTTGATTATTCGAAGCATTATGAAAGGAGTAATGAAGTGATGGATTTACTATGCTCCGTATTATTTGCAACATGCATAGGTATTCTCGCCCTAGTTGTTCCCGTCAATTTGAATCATTTTGATGTCCATAGCTATTATCAGCAAATTATAAGAGGCATAAAAAGTCACAAGAGAATGAGCCTCCGGGCAAAGTCTGAGTTTACAAGAAAATCATGCCTACGTGAGATGCCAGAAATGATTGACATTTTGATTCTTGGGCTGTCATCAGGGCTATCTTTTGATTCAGCGCTTGATCTGTATTGTTTGCGAGAATCTGGAGAATTATCGAGAGAGCTTTCAAATGCTCATATGACTTGGAAGCTTGGTGCTACTACTCGCGAAGAAGCACTCAATCAGATGGCGGCAAAAGTAGGAGTTCCATCGCTTAAAAGCTTTGCGACTGTTGTGAATGAAGCGCTTACTTTTGGAACTCCTCTTGCAGAAATATTAGATAGACAAGCTTCAGTTCTTCGCGATGAGCAGCGATCGCTGTTAGAAACGGAAATCGAAAAGATTCCAATTAAAATGCTCATCCCTCTAGGAACGCTGATTGTTCCAGCAATGTTACTTGCAATTTTAGGTCCCTTGCTTGGACCTGCGTTTTCTTCTTAAGAGAAAGGAAAGCCGATGATGTTTTTCTATCAATTTTTTAGGTATCTGCAAGGCTTAAAAGAGGATGAATCCGGACAGGGAACTACAGAGTATGCAATTTTAGTTGGCGTACTTGTAGTTATTGCGATTGTCGCAATCATTGCTTTTAAAGGTAAAGTTTCTGAGCTTTGGGAAGCAATTACATCGGGAATTAATTCTCTATGAGCAGAAAGAGTACTGCTGCTTATTCTGTGTTCATTATTGTCACTGTATGTTTGCTATTCGCTGCACTTCTCGTATTACCAAGAAAACAGGACCATTCATCAAATGCGAGCTCAGACTATGTGCAGGCTCATGAAAATAGAGACGACAAAAAAGCCAATGAACAGTCAATCTCATATGCAGCAGCAGAAGATTTGTTTAAACAGAATTCCGTGCAAAGAGATAGTAAAGAAACTATTCAAAACGAAGCTCAGAGTATTTTAGAGGGCTATCAGCAAAGAGCTGATTGCGTGCTTGTTTATTCCGGATATTTAGACATAGCTGGCAATGTATGGGGTTGTTTAGTTAATGGTGGAAATTGGTCAGAACTTGTGACTGTTTCTGATCAAGGAGAGATAAGGAGGGTCTCAACATGTCACATATCCACACAAGATGCGAAGAATCTATTAGAGCAATCAAACTAGGTGTTAAGAATACACAAGGACAAGCAACGCTTGAATATGCTCTAGTTTTATTTTCGTGCTTAATTGTCATTACGTCTCTTGGTGTGATATATCACTTTGTGCAAAATGGAGCAGTTGTTCAACTGGCTACTCAAGCTGCTTCACATACTATGCATGACTCTCTTTTAGATTTAGCCAAAGATGTTCTCTCGTTTTAAACAGAATGCTGGTCAAGCGTCAGTAGAAGCAGCACTTTTATTTCCCGTTATTCTGATGATTATTGCATTGCTTGTAGAACCTGTTTGCATTCTCTATACAAAGACAGTTATGGATGGAGCCTGTGCAGAAGGATTAAGAGTAGCAACAACGTCTTCTGACGCTGAGTTAATAGAGTCCTATATCAAACGCAGACTTAAGGCTATACCAGAGATACCTCTATTTCATAAGGGTGGAGATGAGGACTGGAATATCTCTATTGATAAAAAAGAAAACGATGTCTTGATTGAAATTACGGGTCATGTGGCAGCGATGCCGCCAATAGGCTGGTGTTTATTCCTTGCAGGTCAGACGGATAACCAAGGGATTGTCTTGCATTCAAGTTTATCTGCTAGTACGTATCCAGATTGGATTGAGGGTTCTTATGCGGATTGGATTGCCTTTTGGAAAGGATAAACATAAGAAAATAAAGCTTGGACTTTCCATGTTTATAGACGATAAAGGCGGTATTACGTCAATCGCTTTTGCAAGTGCGATTTTAGTATGTCTAGCGCTTGTATTCGCACTGGTATCGGTCGCTTGGGTTTCATCGAGAGCATACAAAACTCAGTCAATAGCAGATGCGGCTTCTATGGCAGGAGAAAATGTCGTAGCTAAATACACAACTATTGCGCAGGTAATTGATGCAAGCATTTTGAGTCTTGGGTTATCAGGATTGTTATGTGTTGGAGCCGGATTGGTTGCTTCATGTGTTCCAGGTTTAGCTTCAGCGGGTTCTAAATTGTGTGATGCAGGTTTTAAGACACTTGAAGCGCGTAAAAAATTTGCTACTTCAGCTTGTGAAGGCTTAGAGGAAACTGAAAAAATGCTTCCAGTTTTTGCAGCAATGGCGGCGAGCTCTTGTATACAAAAGAACTCTACTGATGCGGGTAACTTCGTGGGATCAGCTCTTTTATTTCCCGCTCAGTCACAATCTGATTTTGGACATTTAAATAGCGACGTTTCGTCAGATGAATTAAAAGAACAGAGCGAGCTATTACAGCAGATAGCAAAAGAAATTGAAGAGTTACAAAGTAAAGCAGAGACATCTAAAAAGAGGGCGTGGGAGGCAGACTGCGGTGGAGGTTCGTATTCTATGCGTGAAAGAGCAGAGCATCTCGCTGGTCTTTCTGGGGATATAAATCCATCTATCCCGTCGCCAACTTCTTGGACGTTCGGTATCGCTTTAAAGCGAGCTAGAGCATATTACAGAGCTCGATATGATCAAGAAATTGTCAATGGAAGCACTGCAGAAGAATTACGTGATTCTGCTATACGAAAAGCGTTTTACAACTTTGCGTTTACGGAACTTTCTAAAGGATTTTATAAAGAAACAGCTGATGGTGAGGTCGATATGAATTTACCTCGATTGCCACATAACTTAGAGGAGACAAAGAAAACAGACCTGTATCTAAAGCCTATTTGGCCTTGCACCTATGAAAATGGCGAGAAAACCATTCATGCTCATAGGTCTTGTCCAGGAGCAACAGGAGAAAACGCGGGATTTGCATCGCTACAAGATTTAGATTCTGGAGCGGTTCATGAGTGTCAACATTGTCATTTTACGAGCAGCGATGTGGGAAGAGTGGCTTCTGCTTCGACAAATATTGATAACGGGTTTGAGTATTACTGGAAAATCGTAGTCGAAGAGTCTGAAGTTTATGAATCATCACGTCAGCAAATAAAAGATTTGCGAAAAAAGTTGTCTGAAGCTGCAGATAAATCAACTGGAATATTTCAAAAAGCACTTGATGCCCTAAAGGTTGCTAGGCCCAGATTATGTCCTCCAGGAGCTTGGGGATGTATTTCATTTGTGAGAAGAGGAGGTTCATCTCCAGAATTTCAAGGAAGTTTAGGAACACTTGAGCAGTCAGTTTTTCTCCCAGAAGGATATGCAATATCCGGAGCAACGCTTGCTCCAGACAGCTCTTCTACAAACAACGTTCTTTCAAGCTTTTTTGATCAGGTTGAAAGGAGGGGAGGGTTTATTGGACAGACCATAGATAAGGTAATGAGCTTGTGGGGATCTCTTTTAATCTCATATGGGGATGGTGTAACTTCTTGGTCTTCTAAGCTGTCGGAATTTCTTGATAACGTTGACGGAATAACAGGTGGAAGTGTCGGCTCCAAATTACAGAGTGCTTTGAAACAAATAGTTATTGACGCTGGATTAGAGCCAAGTGATTTAAGACAAATGAAGCCTGTTCTTGTTAATACAGAAAGTGTTTTGAGACAAGCTGGCTTTGAGAAAGAATCAACGATTCGTGAACTAGTTCAGAAAATACCTAATACATCAGATCCAATTGCTTTAGCTCGTTCACTTGGTGCGTTTTCTCTCCAGTATTTGCCTGACAAAATCACAATTGCAAAGCTGACCATTCCTGTCATTGATATTGAGATTCCTTTAGAAATTGATGTTAAGAAAGTTTTTGGTGGCATATGAGAAAAATGAAATTTCTTTGTTGCCAAAAAGGGCAGATGTTTGTGGAGACTGCATTGGTTCTTCCGGTTGTATTAGTGGTTGCTCTAATTGCAATCAATTTATTTAAGTTTGCAGATATGTGCTCAAAGTTTGACCGTGTTGCGGCGGATCAAATTATTGCTCATGGAATTTCTTCTAGTCATTCCACAGATGGAGGAGCACTAGAAAACTTAACTCAGAAAATAAAAGCTGCTCTTAATTGCGATGACAATTGCGACATTGTTGTCTCATTGGAGGGAGAAAGCGAGGGGATTGGGAACATGGTCTCTATTTTTCCTAAATACCAAGTAACTCTTAAGTACAAGCCTTGGCCACATACCCTGCGTCTCCCTTTAGTGTCACTAGAGTCTCCTCTATGTCTTACCCATACAACCTCAATTGTTGTTAGTCCTTATAAGTCGGGAGTTGTGATTTGAAAATGAACGTACAAGTGTCGATAGAAGAAGCCCCTAATTCTGAACAGATTTTTGAATTGTTACAAGGGGGCTTCGAAAAGTTCGTTGGGCTTTTGGGTACCGAGATAACAGCTCCTCCAGTATTACTTCTGAGGTGTTCTTCAGTTCATACTTTTGGAATGACATATCCGATTGATATTGCATTTGCAGATGATCATGGAGAAATTCTAAAAATTCGGAGACGAGTACAGCCTAAACAAATTCATAGCTGCGCAGGCGCCTATTGCACATTTGAAAGACCATCAGTTGATGATTTCCCATGGTTTGAAGTGGGACAGAAAGTGCTCATTCAAGAAATAAGTACCGAGGAAAGCAATGTTGAAAGAAGGAGTCGCTATGGCTATAGAAAACTACTCCGTCAAAATTTGCCCCAGATGCGGAGAAAAGTTATTTCAGGACATGAGAATTTGTTACGGGTGCCTTCTAGACTTCAGCGGCCCAAGCTCGCTTGTATGCAATCTCGAAACATCAAGAAATAAAAGAATTGCTAACCTTCCTCTTATAGAAACTGATGAGTATTTGCTTTCTGAGGAAGTAGGAGAGGAGTGGGATAAAGGACTGCCACCTGCTTTGTTTGAACTGGATAACTCATATTCACCAGCAGATTAATTAGTACGTGGTATCCTTTTAGGAAGAGTTGCGAAAGTAACATAAAGGAGTTTTCATGTATAAAGTTTCGCTTCGCTCTTCTAAAAAGAGCCAGTTTGTAAGGATTGCGCTTTGCGTAATGCTTTTGGCTGTTGCGTTTCTAATTGCACCGGCAAAAGCATTTGCACGTGACCTTTCAATAGATACGGTAAATATTGATGCGACGGTTCAAAAGGACGGAACGTTGCATGTCGTAGAAACTCGTACATTCTATTTCAATGGTAGTTTTCATGGTGTCTATTGGAATCTTCCAGTTGGAAAGAATAAATACAATGGACAGAACGTTGAAGTAAACATTACTTCAGTTAAGGTTCAGGATAGGCAAGGAACTCGTCAGATTTATAGTAAAGACTCTAGTGGAAATAATTCCAGCTCAGATGAGTATTATGTTCCAACTCAATCAAACAACATGTTGAACTTAAAGATTTATTCAGCGCATGATGATGAGTCAGCACATATCACTATCGAGTATGACATTACTAATGTTGTAACAAACTGGTCGGATACCGCGGAGTTGTACTGGAAGTTTGTATCTGATGGCTGGGATTCTGAGTCTCGAAATGTCACTGCTACTATTCATCTTCCTGTCCCATCAGGACAGTCTATAGTTGCCGGAGATACTGTTCGCGCCTGGGGACATGGTCCACTAGATGCAAATGTTGAAATTACCAACAATGCAGTTGTCTACAAAGTTCCTGGTGTAGGAACTGATGAATTTGCGGAAGCTCGTATTACATTCCCAAGCGATTGGGTTTCTGGGCTAGCTCCTATTCAGCAGAATAAACTGAGCAGCATCTTGTCTGAGGAACAAGCGTGGGCGGATGAAGCAAATCACAAGCGTGATGTTGCAAAAACTCAGGTAGCTCTTATTCTTTATGCGCCATTAGTACTTGCAGCTATTACCGTTGTAGCAGCAATCTTGCTGCGTATTCAATACAAAAAGGTAATGGCTCCTCAGTTTAATGACCTTTACTACAGAGATGTTCCATCTAATGATCACCCGGCAGTTCTTTCTATGCTTTACAACGGTGAGCTGATTAAGGGAGACGCTCTGACAGCAACCCTTATGCACCTTTCGGATTCAAAGTACATTAGCTTGAATAAGACGGTTAGTACAAACTTCCTTGGTATGGAGAAGTCTGATTACTGTCTTACAAAGGTTCAAGACCTTTCAGAAAGCCAGCAGCCTTTCTACCCTGGCAGTTCACTGTCAAATAAGATTGATATCATGGCAATGAGGTTAATCTTTGATAAGGCCGGAGAATCTGGAGCGGTAAACACCACTGTTACTATGAAGCAAATTGGCAAATATGCTTCATCACATCCAGAAGATTTTAATAAGGCATATGAGTCTTGGGAGAGCCCCATCAAGCTTAGCTATGCTGCTAAGTATGGAACAAATAAGATTCCATTCCACGGTAAGGGAATTCTTGGTGCTCTGATTGCTGTTGATGTTCTTGTTGCAGCTGCTGCATTCTTCATGGGTGTTATGGCTGATGTTTCATTTGCCAATCTACTACTACATCTGTTCATTCTTGTCATTGCCGGTCTTGTTGCACTTGTAAACATTGGCTCGTTTGATTTGATGAACAGAGAGGGTGTTGAGACGCTTGCTAAGACTCGTGCGCTAAGAAAGTGGCTTACTGAGTTCACCAATCTACATGAAGCAATCCCTACTGACGTCATTCTTTGGAATAGGCTTCTGGTTATGGCAGTTGCGCTTGGTGTTGCGGATAAGGTTATCGAGCAGCTGAAAGTTGCAATGCCAGAGATGCTCAAAGATCCTCAGTTTATGCCTGTTTATAGCTGGTATTACTATGGAAATGGCATGCGAACCAATGCAATTGAGAGCGTAACCAAGAGTGTTACAGCTGCTCATTCTGTCTCCACGGCAGCGCTCGCTTCTTCTAATTCAAGTTCTGGCGGCGGTTTTGGTGGCGGCTTCTCCGGAGGCGGCGGTGGCGGCTTCGGCGGCGGAGGCGGCGGTGGTGGCTTCTAATGCCATAAGCGCTTCAATAAACATCACAAGAAGCTACGTTTAAAGGTTTTAATTCTCCCCGTGAACTTGTCGGGGAGAATTTCTTTTTTAAGAAAATATGCGATTTTGGCATATT